>JANPNS010000409.1:0-17901 GCA_031427575.1 Gallionellaceae bacterium | reverse complement strand
GGCACCTCTAAAAATCCAAACTCCGTCGCGATACTGCGTTGCTCACAAAAAATTACTCCTTACATATCATACATAGGCGGCGTCGCAATTTTTTGCTCGCGCCTTGTCTCGCTTAGGATTTTGAATTTTTAGAGGCGCCCTACAGCTGCCAACAACTGCTTTTATGATTCTTCATGCACGTTCGCGCTGACCTCGTACTTTGACTACATTGTTTCGCGGAGATGTTTTTTAATCTTGGCTCTAAGCCGCGACTGCTTGAGCTGCGAAAGGTACTCAACAAACACCTTTCCTTTGAGATGATCTATCTCATGCTGTACGCAGACCGCCAGCAATCCGTCAGCCTCCAGCGTGAACGATTTCCCTTGAGTATTCAATGCACACACCGTGATGCGTTCGGCGCGCCGCACCTTTTCATACACGCCGGGAACCGACAAGCAGCCCTCCTCACACACACTTTAACCGCTACTGGCAAGAATTTCCGGATTGATAAACACCAACAGCTGGTCGTGCGATTCAGAGATGTCCATCACAATAATTTGCTGGTGGACATCTATCTGGGTCGCGGCCAAGCCTATTCCCGGCGCGGCATACATGGTTTCTGCCATATCGCCGATAAGCTGACGTGTGGCACCTGTTACCTCGCGCACTGGCTGGGCGATGGTATGCAACCGTTCGTCCGGATATTGCAGTATTTTCAGGAATGCCATAAGTGCTTGCTAATTTAAATGACTGGATGCAGAATTTAACCATCGCACGAGCATCGTGCCGCTTCCTCTGTTAAGCTGTTCCGCAGCTGTATACCAAACAGGTTTTATACAAATCTGATTTTTCATGCTAATGGGGTGTCTATGCAAAAGATTATTATATCGCTGATTTGCTGTTTGTTGCCCGCTCTCACCTTAGCCGACACGGTTAAAATCCGCGATGATGCCCCGGATCGTCATATCGTGGTCAAAGGGGATACATTGTGGGACATTTCCGCCAAATTTTTCAACGACCCGTGGCAATGGCCGCAAATATGGGGGCTTAACAAGGACACCATCAAAGACCCGCACTGGATTTATCCAGGCGATGTGATCGTATTGGATCGTACCAGCGGCACACTGCACATCGGCGAAACTGCCGCAGCCGGGGCGACCGATGCCGGGAAAGTCGAAGCCAAGGACACTGAAGGTAGCTCCGACACCACAACAAGGTCTGACACCACCAAGCTGTCTCCCCGAGTGCGCTCACAACCCAGCGACCACAACGCTATTGCCAGTATCCCGGGCAGCGACATTGAGTCTTTCCTCACCCAACCGCTGATAATCGAAAAAGATGGATTGTCCGGCGGACCCACCATAGTAGGCACCTATGAGCAGCGCGTCCTGCTCGGCAAAAACGACGTTGCCTATGTGCGCAACCTGCCCACAGACAAAGGGCTGACATGGCAGGTGTACCGGACGGGTAAAAAACTGGTTGACCCAGACAGCAAGGAAGTGCTGGGATACGAGGCCATCTATCTGGGAGAAGCGGAAGTACAAAAATTTGATAACATCAGCACCCTCAGGATTTCCAAGGTGGTTCAGGAAATCAACAAAGGGGATCACCTCACCCACCCTGCCGACGAAACCATCAACAATTACCTGCCGCGCGCGCCAGAAAGCAAAATTGCGGCGCGCGTGATCTCGATTTATGGGGGCGTGTCCCAGGCGGGACAGTACTCCGTCATCACACTCAACAAGGGACGACGCGATGGCCTGGAAAACGGCCACGTGCTGGCGCTGTATAGCAAGGGCGAAGAGTTAAGGGATGAAGAAATCACCCTGCCGGATGTGCGCTATGGCCTGATATTTGTCTTCCGCACTTTTGAAAAAGTAGCGTACGCCCTGGTGATGCAGACCAGCCTGCCGGTGCAATTGCTGGATAGCGCGCTGACTCCCTAGCCTATGGGAGTCTTGAAAAATTCGGAGTTCGCCCAAATGCCCCACAAGGGGACGCCGATGCGCTACGGGCAAAAGCAGCCCGTGCGGAGTCGTCAGCAAGGCGCAGAAAAAATTTGCGAGCATCCGCTACGCGGATTGCCTGCTTACCCCACTTCGCAGCGCCGCATATGGGGTATACGTAAGCAAGAAATTTTTTCTGTAACGCAGCAGTTGGGATGAAATCTGGATTTTTAAAGGCTCCCATGGATGCCGAGTTAGCGTCATGGCTCGCCTTTAATCAGATACCTGGTTTGGGCAATGAAGGTCAGCGCCGCCTGCTACAGGCATTTGGTACGCCTGCCCAAATCTTCGCCACTCCTGCGCATAGCCTGAAGCAAGTCGTCCAGCCGCCGGTAGCCGAAGCCATCGCGCAAGGCTGGGACGAGGTCACGCTGCAATCTACCGCAACCTGGCTGGAAGAAGCACACAACAGCATCGTCACGCTGGCCGACCCTGACTACCCACAAGCCCTGCTCCATATTCCTGATCCACCACTGTTGTTATATGTCAAAGGTCGGCGCGAATTGCTCAATCAACCGGCACTGGCGGTGGTTGGCAGCCGCAATGCCACCGCACAAGGCCTGAGCAATGCCGAAGCTTTTGCCCAGGCAATCAGCTCTGCCGGACTGTGTATCGTCAGCGGCATGGCGCACGGCATTGATGCTGCCGCGCATCGCGGCGGTTTACGCGGATCGGCTTCCAGTATCGGCGTGGTAGGCACCGGGCTGGATAAAGTTTATCCTGCCGCCAACCGCAAACTGGCACATCAATTGGCGCAGGAAGGCTTATTGATTTCTGAATTCGCCTTGGGCACGCCGCCGCTGGCGGCCAATTTTCCGCGCCGCAATCGCATCATCAGCGGCCTGAGTCTGGGCTGTCTGATAGTCGAAGCCTCGCTGCAAAGCGGCTCGCTGATTACCGCCCGCATGGCTTTGGAACAAGATCGTGAAGTGTTCGCTATTCCCGGCTCCATACACTCCCCACACAGCAAAGGATGCCACCATCTGATCAAACAGGGGGCCAAGCTGGTGGAATCTGCGCAGGACATTCTGGAGGAATTGGGACACTTTGTCCCTGGTCAGAATGCGCAAATATCCGCGCTGGAAGAACACCCCTTATTCGTACATCTAGGTTTCGATCCGACCGACCTGGATAGTCTGAGTCAGCGTAGCGGCTTGACGATTGAAGCGCTATCCGCCATCCTGTTGCAACTGGAACTGAATGGCGATGTCGCCACCTTGCCGGGAGGGTTGTACCAACGTATCAATTAGCTTGTAGCTTGTAGCTGGTAGCAAAATCGGTTGGCTACCCGCTACAGGCTACAAGCTACAAGCTACAGGCTTAAAATTATTATATTCGGGATGCCATGTTTGATATTTTGATGTTTTTGTTTGAGAGTTATTTTTATGCAGGCAGCTACCCCGATCCAGACAAACTTTCCCGCAAGCTTAGCGCCGCCGGGTTTGAAGACGAAGATATCCATCGGGCGCTGACCTGGCTGTCTGGCCTGAAGCAACTAACCCAGGCTGACTATCCCACCGCCATCAATGACAGCGGAGTACGCTGCTACGCCGATCTGGAGCTTAAGTTGATCGACCAGGAAGCGCTCCGTTTCCTGGCATTTTGGGAACAAAACAAAATGATCACACCGGTTGAGCGTGAAATGATTCTCGACCGTGCGGTCGCACTGAATCGCGAAAGTCTTCCGCTGGACAAGGTCAAGCTTATTGCGCTGATGGTGTTGTGGAATCAGCATCACGATCTGGATCCTTTAATAGTCGAAGATTTGCTGACCCCGGCTGAATCCAGCCACTTACATTAACTTCAAAATAATAACTAACCCATGGCGAGTAATCTACTGATTGTTGAATCTCCGGCTAAAGCCGTCACCCTGAAAAAATATCTGGGCAAGGATTTCGAGGTGTTGGCAACCTATGGCCATGTGCGCGACCTGATACCCAAATCGGGCGCGATTGATACCGAACATGATTTTGCCATGCAGTACGAAACCATTGCCCGCAACAGCAAGCATGTGGATGCCATCGCCAAGGCCGCCGCCGCCGCCGATCATATCTTTCTGGCGCCCGACCCGGACCGCGAAGGGGAGGCCATTGCCTGGCACGTCGCCGAGCTACTCAAGGGCAAGCGCGGCATGAAAAATAAAACCATGCAGCGTGTGGTGTTCTATGAGATCACCCAGTCTGCGGTGCGTGAAGCCGTGGCCCATCCGCGCGAAATTTCCATCCCATTAGTCAATGCGCAGCAGGCGCGACGGGCGCTGGATTATCTGGTGGGCTTTAATTTGTCGCCGCTACTGTGGCGCAAAATCCGCCCCGGACTTTCTGCCGGGCGGGTGCAAAGCCCGGCGCTGCGTCTGATTGTGGAGCGCGAGCAGGAAATCGAAGCGTTCAAGTCGCAGGAATACTGGACCGTGCATCTCGACAGCCAGAAAAATAGCCAGCCCTTCACCGCCAAACTGTTTCAGTATCAAGGCAAGAAACTGGAGCAACTGGGCATACCGAGCGAAGCGGAATACAACAAAATTATCGCTAATATCAACGCCGCCAAATTGCCGCCACGCGTCGTGCGCGTGGAAAAGAAAGCCAAGCAGCGTTTTGCCACCGCGCCCTTTACCACCTCCACACTGCAACAGGAAGCAGCCCGCAAACTCGGCATGTCAACCGATCGCACCATGCGCATCGCACAACAACTGTACGAAGGCATAGACATCGGCGGTCAGACGGTAGGCTTGATCAGCTACATGCGTACCGATTCCGTGACACTGGCGCAGGAAGCGTTGCAGGAAATTCGCGGCTACATCGGCGAACATTTTGCCGCAGACTATTTGCCTAAAGCCGCACTGACCTACAAGAGCAAAGCCAAAAACGCGCAGGAGGCGCACGAAGCGGTGCGCCCGACCTCGATTACACGCACCCCCGAAAACATGCGCGAATATCTCGCCATAGATCAGGCGCGGCTGTATGAAATGATCTGGAAGCGCACCCTGGCCTGCCAGATGTCGCCCGCGCGTTTCGATACGGTCAGTCTGGATATCCGCCTCGGCGGGGACGACACCCTGTTCCGTGCCAGCGGCCAGACGCTGGTGTTCCCCGGTTTTATCGCGGTCTATCAGGAAAGTACCGACGACAGTGAAGAAGAAGAAAATAAAAAGCTGCCGCCGCTGGAAGAAGGGGAAACTATTCCACTGGATAAACTGTATGGCGAACAGCATTTCACCCAGCCGCCGCCACGCTTTTCCGAAGCCAGTCTGGTAAAAACCTTGGAGGAACACGGTATCGGCCGTCCGTCCACTTACGCCAGCATTATTTCCACGCTACAGGCGCGCGAATATGCGTTGCTGGACAAAAAACGTTTCAAGCCAACCGACGTTGGGCGAGTCGTCATCCGTTTTCTGACCGAACATTTCACGCGCTATGTGGATTATGGTTTTACCGCGCAAATGGAAGATGAACTGGACGAAATTTCTGATGGCAAGCGCGACTGGATACCGGTGCTGAATGAGTTCTGGCATCCCTTCGCAGCACTGGTAGAGGAAAAGAAGAACATAGAGCGCAAGGATGTCACGCAAGAGCTCATCAACGAAGCCTGCCCCAAATGCGGCAAACCGCTGGCCACCCGCTTGGGCAAACGCGGCAATTTCATTGGCTGCACCGCCTACCCGGAATGCGACTATACGCGCAATATCGCAGCCGATGCCGATGCTGGTGAAGCGCGCAAGGAACTCGGTAACGATCCCGCCACCGGCCTGCCGGTACTATTATTACGCGGCCCTTTCGGGTATTACGTGCAGCTGGGCGAAGTGGAAGAAGACGCCCAGACCAAGACCAAGACTAAACCCAAGCGCATTTCCTGGCCCAAAGAATTGCCCGTGGCCGACGCCGACCTTGCCCCCGCCCTGCAATTACTGCAACTGCCGAAGGAGCTGGGCAGCCATCCGGAGAGCGGCAAAAAAGTCATCGTCAATATCGGCCGCTTCGGACCCTATATCGGACATGATGGAAAATTTAAATCCATTCCCCGTGGCGACAGCGTATTCACGATTGAACTCGTGCGCGCTGTGGAGCTGCTGGCGCAAGCACGCACTTCGAACACGATACTGCGCGAACTGGGCATCCATCCCGACGACCAAAAGCCGGTAGATGTGTGCAATGGCCGCTATGGGCCGTATGTGAGACACGGCAAGATAAACGCCACCCTGCCCAAAGACCTCACCCCGGAAGAAGTCACGCTGGAAGAAGGGTTGGCATTGCTGGCGGCGCGTGTGGCAAAAGGCCCGGTAGTCAAAAAATCAGTAACCAAGAAAAAAGTTGCCGCAAAGAAACCCCCGGTTAACAGCGACGTAGCACTTGCCAACAATAAAAAGCCGACTCCTAAAAAAACCCCCGCCCGGCAAAAATAATCAAAGCATAGCACTTGCATTAAAGCAGGCTCTGACTGCATAATACTGCCCGCTTCCCCTGAGAGGCACATACACATATGTCAGCTAGGAAAATAAATTTCACAAGGGAAAATATTGATATGAATCAATTAAAGCAGTTCACAAAAAATAGAATGGTTCTGGCCGCAGCCTTGTTGGCGGCCAATCTGTCCGGGTTGGCGCAAGCCGCTGATACGCTGGAAGTGAGGATACCGATACAGGTGTTTGCCGATGTGGGTGCTTTCAGCCGAACCACCGGCTCTTCGACCACCAGCGGTGTAGTAGCCGCCGAGCGCAACGGCGCTTTTGTCGGCTCCTTGACACTGTTCGCATCGCCTCAATTAGGCGATCGTGTGCGCAGCTTGTTTGAGATTATGTCGGAATTTAACGCATCTGGCACAAATGTTATTACCGTAGAACGCGCGCAAATCGGTTATATCTTCAACGATGCTGCCACCGTTTGGGGCGGGCGTTTTCATACCCCTTACGGCTACTGGAACACCGCCTATCATCATGGCGCACAGTTACAACCCAGCATTGCCCGACCCGTGCAATTAAGCGGGGCTTTGCCGGCGCACATGGTCGGGTTGTGGGCAACCGGACAGTTTAACGCAGGCAGTGGCAAGCTGACTTATGATCTCTATGGCGGAAACTCTACCCGGGTTTCTGGAGGAGGAATTGATCCCAACCACACCAGTGGCGACAACAAGAACAAAAGTGTAGGTTTTAACCTTGGCTATAACGCGGGTGATGCCTTGGAAGGATTGCGCGTTGGGGTGCATGGGCTGGAAGGTAAGGTTACAGAATGCCCTTCGATTAATACTTCAGGAAACTGTGCTCCTGGTACGACAACTACTTACACCACCCCTGCCCCGCCAGTCGTAGTTGTTACCACCACAATCACTGACCCGATCGAAAAATCCAAAGTCACCATGGTCGGCGCCTACACTCATTACGACAACCACAATGTCGAGTTGATTGCCGAATACTACCGTTTCAAAAATACCAACCTTCTTTCCGGCACCAATCAGGATTACCAAGCCAAAAGCTCTTCCGGTTTTGTCCAACTGGGCTATGTGTTGGGTGACTGGACACCTTTCATGCGCTATGAAGAAACCGACTACGACCCCAAGGATGAATTCTTCAAGAATCTGTCCAATGGCAAGAACTACAACAAGAATATTGCCGGGGTTCGTTATGAGTTGAATTCCAATGCGGTGTTGAAAGCCGAGTTTGCCCAGATCAAGTCGCGCTCCGCACCGACTCTGGAAGATTCACAGGATGTCCGCGTTCAATATGCAATACGCTTCTAAGGGGAACTTGATGATGCCATTTAAAGCATGTGTGAAGCGGGGATTGCTGGGTCTGGGTTTAATGGGAATCGTGGCAAACGTTCCAGCGATGGCGGGTGACGTCTATGTCATTGCCCACCCCAGCGTGAATCTGACGCTGACGGAATTAAGAGATGTCTATCTGGGCGAGAAGCAGTTTGCCGGTTCGATAAAATTGACGCCGGTGGATAATGTTGCTGTGCAAAGCGATTTTCTGACCAAAGCCATCCACATGGACGCCAGCAAGTATGCGTCAATGTGGATAAAAAAGGGATTTCGCGGTGGTTTGACCGCACCGCCAACCAAGACCGGCGATGCTGAAGTAATCAGTTTCGTCAAAAATACCCCAGGGGCGGTGGGCTACCTGAGTGCCCCACCACCGCAAGGAATTAAGCAGCTGCATAAGTACTAGATGCGGACGTAAAAATCGCTCCCCCGCCCCACAAACGGGGTGAGGGGGATTATTTATTCACCGACTGCATAGAAATAAAGCAAGCCCTGCCATTCTTATGCCCCCTGCGCCAAGCTCATCGCCTTCTGAAAATACCTGAATGCCTGATCCGGTTGCTGCAACTTTTCCGCCAGCTGGCCAAGCGCGTTGTAGGCGGCACTGCTAGTGGAAATACTGTTGCTGGCATCCAGATAGTTCTGCGCCTTGCTCCACAGACCTTGATGCAAACACAACTTGCCCAGCGCCAGCAGCAAACCGGCATCGTCCGGGTGCTGGTGGAGCCAGCGTTCTGCTTGTTCAATCTGCCCCACTGTCTCACCCTTCAAGCAATCTCCGTATAGTGTGACCAGATCGCTATCCCACTGCGCGTTCAGGCTGTCAGTCAGTATCTGTTTGGCCGACCGACAATCACCCTGATGCATAAAAGCGAGTGCCGCCGCAGCAACCACTATTGGATGCTGCCTGAATTCGCGAGGCATGTTTTTCCACACGACTTGCAGAGTTGCAGCATCCAATGTGTTTGCGCGGATTTTCTCCAGCCAGGCTTGCTGGCGTATATGCGAAACGGCGGTGTCGTCCAGTGCACCACGCTTTTCCAGCTGCCCCACGATATCAAGAACCGCATCCCAATTGCGCGCCAGTTGCTGCGCCTTGAGCTCCAGATGCAGTGCGCCGACATGGCCATGTACTCCGGCTGCGCGCAGTTCCTGCAGCGACTCGAGTGCTGCCTGCGGCTGGTGCTGATCGAGATCAAATTTGGTTTGCGCCATCAGGCGCATGGTGGATTCGCCGACCGACTTGCCTTCGGCTGCGGCCAGATAGGTATCGCGCTTGTCGAATTCGCGCAACTCGTGCGCTGCGCGTGCCGCGATGATGGGGTTGATGCCGGAATGCTCGCCCAACTCCATCGCGCGCACCGCTGCCTTCTCCGCCGCCGCGTAACGCCCCTCGAAGAATGCGCCCAGCGCTTCCATCATGGCCGAACGGCCTTGGCTGTAGGCGCGCTCGGTGCGGAATTGGCGCACATATTGCGGCAAGCGCAGCGCCGCCAGCGCCAGTCGTATGGCAAAATATCCCAGCACGAACAACGCCAGCTGCAGCAATACAAACAGAGTAAGCGACATCTCAATGCGGTAGGGCGGGTACACCAGCATCAGAAAACCGGGGTTGTGCGACGCCATGATCAGCGCCACGGCCAGCGCGAACAGGCCCAGTAACCACAGCAGGAAATTCATCGCGCGGTCTTGACCAGCGAGGCACGATAGTTTCGTGCCGCCTCCAGGCTGGCGCTGACATCCGGCAATGCGATGTTGATGCTGGATTGCCGCAGTTTCTGCAAGGTAGCCAGAGCCTGCTTTGCGCCGCTGGACTTGCTGTCGAAATAGCGCTCCAGCCAGTCCTGTGCTATCTGCAGATCATGTTTAAAGCTCGCCTCATCGTGCGACAACAATGCCAGGCGAGCCGACAACAGGCGCAATTTCAAATTCTCGCGCAAAAAGAAAACTTGCGTAGGTTCCAGCAAGGGCAGCTCGTTCTTGTGCATATTTTCAATGCGCACCAGGCGCTTGGCATCTTCCCATATTTCGCGCAGCAAGCTCTGCCATACACTCTCTTCGCGCACTGGAACAATTACAGCAGGGCTGCTTTCCTGTGGCTGGCGGATAGCGTCCTGCTCCAGCGGTAACGAATCCACTGCCATGATGAGATTATCGATACGGGAATTGATGCCTGGCACATCCACATTGGGCAAGGCGCGCAGCTGGTCCATATCGCGCGCAATGGCAGTGCGTAAATTATTCAGGGCGACGCGATCCATGCGCCTGAGTTGGTCATCGGCCTGCTGCATGGCAATCAGCGCGGCTTTTACGTTGGCCGACAACTGCAGTTGTTGTCCGGCAATGATCAGCATTTGCTCCACATCCGCCAGCACCATCTCGTCACGGCTGCTGGACAAATCCTGATACATCGCCTCCAGAGAGGCGCGCTGATTCTGCGCCTCGGCATAGCGTGCTTCGAGCAGGCTCACCTTGGCCGCAAGCTCGCGCTCGGACTCCAGCCCTTGCATCGCCAGCACCTGGCTGGCCTTGTTGTTGCCCTCCATTTCGGCCAGGCGGCGCGCCAGCTCCTGCTGCATGTTATCGACCTGGCGATACCCGGCCAACCATTGCCACAGAAAGATTGCCAGCACCACCACCAAGGTCATCTGCATGATGCTCAAGCGCGAAATAACGTTTGCCACGGGATTATGATGTTTGGCGGCAGGCGCAGGCGTAGTCTCCGGCACGGCGGGATCATCCTGTTTCTTGGGTGATGCTTGCTCATTCATATTGTGCTTTCAGGCGACCGTGTTCAGTCCTCAGTCCTCAGTCCTCTGCTCCCTGTCCTCTGATCAGCCCATGCCAGCAAACCTGCCAGCAGGCCGTCATCTCCCCCCGCAGTCGGCATCACCACGCGCCATCCCAGCTTGTGCGCTGCCTCGGCGATGCGCGCATGGGGAACGAACAAGGGTACAGCCGCAAGCCGCTCTTTCGCAGCACTATCCAGCATCTCCCACAGATAAGCGAGAGCCTCGCTACTGGTCACGGTAATAGCATCAGGGTTGGCAGCCAGCAACATACCGATATTTTGTTGCGGCTTGGCGCGCTGATAACAGGCAGCATACTCCACTGACGCGCCACGCGCCTTGAGTGACTCGCCCAATAATTCACGCCCGCCATCGCCGCGAAAGATCACCACTCGCCAGCCCGCAACCTGCTGCAACTCAGGCAGTGCCAGCAATGCTTCGCTGTCGAATCTTTCCTGCGGCGCAATGATTTTATCCACGCCCAGATCGCGCAGCGCCTTGGCACTACCCTGGCCGACCGTGGCGATTTTTAACTCCCCTCTCCCTTGGGGAGAGGGGTCGGGGGAGAGGGATGCGCCTGCGGCAAGAATGGCTGCCATACCATAGCGCACCGCATTGGGACTGATAAAAATAGCAAGGTTGAATTCAGGCAGGCGCGCAACGAGGGTGCGCAAAGGTTTCGGATCAGCCACCGGACTGATCTCCAGCAGGGGAAACAGAATAACTTGCCCACCGGCTTGGGTGATGCGCTGCGCCAACTGTGCCGCCTGCTCGCGCGGGCGGGTCACTACGATGTTCAATCCGGCAAGAGGTCGTTCAGTCATTCAAGGCGGCGAGAATTTCATCCGCGCCCTGCGCGCGCAAGGCTTGCGCCACGGCATTGCCCAGCGCTTCCGGGTCGGCGGTTGTACCACGCAGTTCGGCGCGCGCCATCTGCTTGCCGTCCGGGCTGGCGACGAAACCGCGCAGACGAAGTGTGCTGCCCTCTACCTCGGCAAAACCACCCAGCGGCACCTGACAACTACCTGCCAGCGCGCGGCTCAGGGCGCGTTCCGCCAGCACGCAAGCGGCGGTATCCGCATGGTGCAAAGGTGCCAGCAAGGCTTTCAGATCGGCGCGATCAGCCAGACATTCGATGCCCAGAGCGCCCTGCCCCACTGCCGGCAAACTTTTTTCGGTGGCTATCAAATCGCGGATGCGATCGCCCAATCCGAGGCGCTTCAAACCCGCAGCGGCAAGGATGATGGCGGCATATTTGCCTTCGTCCAGCTTGCGCAAACGGGTCTGCACATTACCGCGCAACGGCTCAATTTTCAGATGGGGAAAGCGCGCGCGCAACTGGCTTTCGCGGCGCAGGCTGGAAGTGCCGACCACACTGCCTGCGGGCAACGCTTCCAGATTAGCATGGTTATTGGAAACGAAGGCATCGCGCGCATCTTCACGCTCGCCGATGCAGGCCAGCATAAACCCTTCCGGCAAATGCATGGGCACGTCCTTCAGCGAATGCACGGCTATGTCGGCGCTGCCATTTTCCAGCGCGGTTTCCAGCTCTTTAACGAACAAGCCCTTGCCGCCGATCTTGGACAGCGTGACATCCAGGATTTGGTCTCCTTGCGTAGTCATGCCCAATATGCTGACCACGGTTTGTGGGTATAATGCGCGCAGCCGATCGCGTATGTATTCTGCCTGCCACATTGCCAGCGCGCTTTCGCGCGATGCGATGACCAGTTTCGCTGGGGCAGTTTGCGCCTGAAGTGTCCGATTCATTAGGTTTTCCTGAGAATATTTGTTATAAATCTGCTGCCGCGCATTCTAACATGGCCCTGTTGCACGCGCGTTACGCCCTTGAAAAAAATGAACACTATGAACCTGCTTGCGGCACCTACCGATATTTCCAGTAAAGACGTTCCGCTGCGCGAGGATATTCGCCTGCTCGGGCGCATCCTCGGTGACACGTTGCGCGAGCAGGAAGGCGAAGCGGCCTTCGACCTGGTCGAAAACGTGCGCAAATGCGCGGTGCGTTTTCGCAAGACCCACAATAACGCCGACCGCCACGAGCTTGAAAGACTGTTGAATGACTTGTCGCCACGAGACACGCTGTCCGTGGTGCGCGCATTCAGCTACTTTTCCCAGTTATCCAACATCGCCGAAGACCTGCATCACAATCGCCGCCGCCGCGCCCATCTGAAAGCCGGCTCCACACCGCAGGAAGGCAGCATATCGCTGGCCTTGGAGCGCTTGCAGGAAAAAAAAGTTGGCGCACAAACCGTGCAGGCATTCTTTGACACTGCGCTCATTTCTCCGGTTCTCACTGCACATCCCACAGAAGTGCAGCGCAAAAGCATTCTCGATTGCCAGCTGATTATCTCCAGCCTGCTGTCCAATCGTGATCGCCTGGATATGACGCCAGAAGAGCTGGCAGTCAATGAGGAGGCGCTGCACCGTTTCGTGCTGATCCTGTGGGACACGCGCATGCTGCGCTTTTCCAAGCTGACAGTAGAGGATGAAATAAAAAATGGCTTGACCTTTTATGGCCACACCTTCCTCACCGAAATCCCCGAGCTTTATGCCGACCTGGAAAAGCAACTGAAAAAAAATTACAGTCAAACTTTCAACATTAAGCCGTTCCTGCGTGTGGGCAGCTGGATCGGCGGCGACCGTGATGGCAACCCTTTTGTCACAGATGATGTCATGCGCGATGCGGCCAAACGCCATTCTGCCGTAGCGCTTGAATACTACCTGGCGGAAACCCATCTGCTCGGCATACGCCTGAGCTTATCCTCGCGCGTTGTCGAAATAAGCGATGAGCTCAAGGAATTCGCCGCCCTGTCGCCGGACAAAGCACCTGGCCGCGATGATGAGCCTTATCGCCGCGCGCTGATTGCCATTTATTCGCGTCTGGTCGCTACTGCCGCGAAATTTAGCCATCGCGTGGAACATTTGCGCCAGGTAGACAAAAATGCCCTGCCCTACCCGGATGCGCAGGCTTTCATCGCCGACCTCGATATTCTGATCAACTCGCTCAATCACCACCACGCTTATTACCTGGCCAATGGCCGCATCGCCAACCTGCGCCGCGCCGCAGATGTTTTTGGTTTCCACCTGGCGCCACTGGACATGCGTCAACACAGCGATGTACATGAGCAAGTGGTGGGTGAGCTGCTGGCCGTGGCCGGAACCAATGGCTACGCGCAGCTCGGCGAAGCGGCTCGTCGCAGTGTCCTGCTGACTGCGCTGCAAAAGGGCAAGGCGCTCGCTGCTGATCTGACAAAATTCTCCGGCACGGCGCAAAGCGAACTGCGCATCATGCAAGCGGCGTCCGACATTCATGCATTGTTTGGCCGTGCCGCCTTGCCCAATTACATTATTTCGATGACCGAAGGCGTAAGTGACCTGCTGGAAGTGGCGCTGATGGTGCAACAGTTCGGGTTGCTTGACTCAGGCGCACAGCCAGCATTGCACATCAATATCATTCCGCTGTTTGAAACCATAGATGATTTGCGTGGCTGCGGTTCGATCATGGATGAACTGTTCTCACTTCCCTACTACCGCCAGTTACTGAACAGCCGCGACAATACCCAGGAAGTCATGCTGGGCTATTCCGACAGCAACAAGGACGGCGGCTATCTCACCGCCAACTGGGAGCTGTATAAAGCAGAAATCGATCTGGTGCGGGTATTTGAAAAACATGGCGTCGAACTGCGCCTGTTCCATGGCCGGGGTGGCACTGTAGGACGGGGCGGTGGCCCCAGCTATCAGGCGATCCGCGCACAACCGCCGGGCAGTGTGAACGGGCAGATACGCATCACCGAGCAAGGCGAAGTCATCTCCAGCAAATACTCCGATCCGGAAATCGGTCGCCGCAATCTGGAAACACTGATTGCCGCAACGATGGAGGCGACACTGCTGCACCACCACGGCGATGACAGCACCATGCCGGAATTCCATCGCATCATGGAAGTGCTGAGCCTGGACGCAATAACCGCCTACCGCAAACTGGTCTACGAAACGCCGGGTTTCACCGACTACTTTTTTTCGGCAACGCCGATCCGCGAAATTGCCCAACTCAACATCGGCAGCCGCCCTTCGGCACGCAAGGCGACCGATAAAATTGAGGATCTACGCGCCATTCCGTGGGTATTCAGCTGGAGCATCAGCCGCGTGATCCTGCCGGGCTGGTATGGCTTCGGCAGCGCCGTGACCCTGTTCCTGGAGCGTGAGGGCGAGTCCGGTCTCAAGCAACTGCAAGCCATGTATAACAACTGGGCATTTTTCCGGGGACTGCTTTCCAACATGGACATGGTGCTGGCCAAGACCGACATGGGCATCGCCTCGCGCTACGCCGAACTGGTGCCGGATGCACAAATCCGCAAGAATATTTTCGGCATGATCGAAACAGAATGGGAGCGCACCACCAAAGCGCTCATGCAAATCACCGACAGCACCACATTGCTGGCCGACAACCCCACCATGGCCCGCAGCCTGGCCACACGCATGCCCTACATCGACCCGCTCAACCACTTGCAACTGATGTTGCTGGAACGAACCAGGGCAGGTGAAAATGACGAGAAGTTGCGCAGAGCATTGCAAATAACCATCAACGGGATTGCGGCGGGGTTGCGCAATAGCGGTTAGCAATGTGTTGAATGACAGCAACTACAAACCCAGTGTTTGCTACAGCCGATCAGCTTAATTGATCTTTACGCAAAACTCCGATGACCGCTTATGAGATGGCTCACAATGCCGGGGTGCCGCTCGGTGCCAGATACTCAAACCTGTTTTCATAGCGGTCATTTATCAGAATCAACAAGCCCACTTTAAATTGACTTTATACGGCAATGCCGTATAATCCACTCATGTTCACTATTGCAGAATCTGAAATCTTTAGTCGGTACGTTACTGACTATTGGACGGAAGAAGAACGCGGCGAATTCGCTGCATGGATTGCAGAGCACTATGATGCTGGTGATGTGGTGCGTGGGTCTGGTGGTTGCCGAAAAGTTAGATGGTCACGCAAAGGAACTGGCAAAAGCGGCGGGGTACGCATCATTTACTACAACATGCTTGAGGATGGAGTTATTTGGTTGCTGCTGATTTATGCAAAGAGTGAACATGAAAATATCCCTGCCCATATATTGAAGGCAGTGAAGGAGAAAATTAAATGACCATGACAACAAAAGAATTGAAAAAGCGTGATGCGAAGCGCAACCTTGGTGCCGAACTCCTGGAATCCGTAGGGCAAATGAAAGCTGGCCGTGCCGGGAAAATTCATAAGGTTGCAATACCCCCTGTTGTATCAGCTCGAATGAAATCCGGCTTACCTCAGTCTGCTTTTGCGAAATTGCTTGGTGTTTCCATACGTACTCTACAAGATTGGGAGCAAGGTCGCCGTAAACCTAGCGGTGCTGCTAAAACCCTTATTGCTATTGCAGAGCGCAGACCAGAAGTCCTTAAAGAAGCGGCTGTTTAGTGGCCGTGGATGCGGATACATGAGGCTGCTTGGGTCTGGCTACATCACATCGACCCGCTCAGCCACTTGCAACTGATGTTGCTGGAACGCAGCCCTTCGATACGCTCAGGAGAGCCTTGTCGAAAGGTGAATGGGCTTCGACAAGCCCGAACGGGGTTGATACTTCACCGTGCCTGATCAATAATTGCCTTTTTTTATCATCCTTACTATAATTAACTACGTAAGGATTAAAGGAGTTTGAAATGACAGCCAATGCCACACTTACCAGCAAGGGTCAAACGACAATTCCCAAGGAAATTCGGGATAGTCTTCACATGAAGGCCGGCGACCGCATGACCTTCACCTTGATGCCCGATGCCACCGTCGTCATGCGCGTAAAAAGCAAGAGCCTTACAGAGCTGGCAGGGACGTTGCATAAAAAGGGGCGAAAGCCAGTTCCTGTTGAGCAACTGTCCCGCTAATGCTTGGAATCGACACCAACATTCTCGTTCGCTTTCTGGTACGGGACGACGAAGCCCAGTTTGAGAAGGCACGCAAACTGATCAAGCGCGAAGTTGCGGCAGGGCGTCGCGTTTTCGTAAATCAGCTGGTTCTCATGGAAACAGAATGGGTGCTACGCAGCCGATATGCCGTACCTAAGAATCAGATCGTCGAAGCCATTTCTGGCTTGCTGGATGCGACCGATGTGCAATTTGAGGATGAACCGGCCATTGAAGAAGCTCTTTTCATGTGGAAGGACACTGCAGCCGATTTTGCGGATTGCCTGATCGGTGCCAAAAACCGACGGCTGGGATGTCGGGCGACGGCGACCTTCGATGAAAAGGCATCCAAGTTGCCGGGCTTTATGGCGGCCTGACAACTCGGCCATTTCCAGAAATGGTCGGAGAAAAAATAAAAATCTTTGTCGTTGATCGCTGGCATCCGGATGATCTGAATAGTTGACCTGAACACAAAGCTTAGATGACCGCTTATGAGATGACGATTACAATGACCGAAGTGCAGCTCGGTGCCACGAGCCAAACTTCAGCACGCATTCATAACTCTTGAAGTATGGTAACCAATATGTTACTATCATCCAGATGAAAATCAGGGTCGAAGAATATATTTGCCAGGATGGTACGAACCCATACAAGTCATGGTTCGATGGACTCGACTCTCAAGCTGCCGCCAAGATTGTTACTGCTAAGTTACGTTTAGAGCTTGGCAACACATCGAGCGTGAAGTGGTTTGATGGCATAGGTGAATATGTCATCGACTGGGGACCGGGTTACCGGGTTTACCTTACCAAGGATGGTGAAACGCTCATTATCTTGTTTGGTGGTGGCACTAAGCGTAGACAGCAGAAGGATATTGAACGGGCAAAGGCATTGCACAATGAGTACAAAGCGCGAAAGAAAGCCAAGTCTGTAGCCAGCAAGACTGAAAAAAGAAAGAGGTGATCATATGGCACTAACCAGAAATTTTAAGCAAACGGTGATTGAGCGTGTAGCGCGTGATCCTGAGTTTGCGAAAGCACTCCTTGATGAAGCAGCAACACTGTTTCTGAGTGACGAGCCTGAAACAGCGCGCCTTATCCTTCGTGATCTTGTGAACGCTACACTTGGATTTGAGCAACTGGCTGCGCTGACTGACAAGCCAAGCAAGAGCCTGCACCGCATGTTATCTCCTAAAGGAAATCCAAGCATGGACAATCTCGCGGCCATCTTTGGTGCTATCCGTGCTCGCTTAAAAGTTGACCTTGAAGTACATGCTGTAGAAATGGCATAACCATAATTTCAAATATCTTGGTTAATGAAAATCTTCAGCGATTGCTTGTCGGAAGCTAATTAGCATGGTCAACGTGCAGCTCGGTGCCAATAGGAGCCGATGAAGAGAATTGCTATGAACGACCGCTCCTCGGCCT
>JANPNS010000408.1:0-2301 GCA_031427575.1 Gallionellaceae bacterium | reverse complement strand
AACGCAGCTGAGCAGGCAAATAAATGTGCCAATTGCCCTGTAGCGACTTCACCCAAAAGGTGCGCGGGAAATGTGTCATGATTTCCTTTCTATTCATTTTGTTGCGGCCCCAAGGGAGCGGTCAACTGCGGTTTCTAGGTTTAATGCCTGATTTGCAGCCACTCGATCAGGGCGTCCTGTGCCCGCTGCCCGGCAGCGGCATTGGGGTGGTTGATCAGGAACACCACAATCCATTGCTTGTCCTTGCTGGATTGCACATAACCGGCTACGGCGTTGACACCTTCCAGCGAACCTGTTTTGAGATGGCCGTAGCGGGCGGAAGCGCTGCCATCGAGGCGCTTCTTCAAGGTGCCATCGACACCGACGATAGGCAGGGATGCCACGAATTCCGCAGACAGCGGGCTGCGCTGGGCGCTTTGTAGCAACCGCGCCAGATTGTGCGGGCTGATGCGCTCGCGGCGAGACAAGCCGGCACCGTTTTCCAGTACCAATTCGGGGAAGTGCAAATCCATTTTCGCCAGCCAGTTGCGTACCGCTCGTTCGCTGCGAACCATGCTGGCTGGGGTAAGCGCGCTGCCCGGTGGCAATTCTGTATCCGGCGGGCAGGACAGTGGATCATCGCATTGGATGTCATCCCCTTCAAATACAGCTTCCTCTGGACTGCTGCTCAGGCTCAGAAAAAGTGGGCGTGCCATGACATTGTTGCTGAATTTGTTTATGTCGCGTATCAGCTCGCTCAGTGGTGCAGAGTGATGTGTGGCAAACAGCGTTGCATTAGCTGGCACTGTGTCTTCGAGCAATTCGCCAGTCAACGTGCCGCCCATTTCCTGCCACAGTGCGCGAAACACGGCATACATATATTGCGGGTGGGGCAACAGGCAGACATAGCTCTCACATTCGCCGCATCGCGCCGGGAAGGTGCCCTGCACGAGCATCGTATCGTCATTCAGTTGGGTAAAAATTTCATCGTCCCAGTTACTGCAATTGGCCGCACCATCCGCAGCGATGATGCGGTTATCCAGTTTGACACCCGCCAGCTCCGGCTCGCTGAAGACATTAATTTTTTCGCCGTCCGGGATAAAGCGCAGGCGCACCGCGTTGAAGTTGAGCAGCAACGCGTCCGGGCCCACGTTGTAGGGGCGTATCGGCTCGTTGTCGAAGGCGGATAAATCGTGCGGCGGGGTTTCGAAGGCGCTGCGGTCCAGCACCAGATTGCCGCGAATTTCGCGCAAGCCGCGGCTGCGCAATTCACGCAGCCATAGCCAGAATTGTTCCAGCGACAACTTGGGATCGCCATAACCTTTCAAAACCAGATCGCCTTGCAACACGCCTTGCCCCAGCTTGCCGTTGAGATAAGCCTCGGTTTTCCAGGTATAGGCCGGGCCGAGCAGTTCCAGCCCGGCGTAGGTGGTGAGCAACTTCATGGTCGAGGCCGGGTTCATTGCAAGCTTGGCATTCACGCTGATGAGGTGGGTGCGCGCATTTATTTCGCGCACCTCGATACCGAAACTGCTTATTGGAATGTGCGCTTGCTTGAGCGCCTTCAATACCGGCGGCGGTAATGAGGCAGCGTGTGCGTTGCTGACTGAACAAATAATCAGCAGCAAGGAGTGATGCAGTTTCATGAATACCCTTAAGGGCACCTCTAAAAATCCAAACTCCGTCGCGATGCTGCGTTGCTCAATAAATTTTAACGCTTACATTCCTGTCCTGAGCTCAGTCGAAGGGTCAAAATAGATGGGTTGCGCGGACTTTCTTTCACGCCTTGCATGGCTTAGGATTTTGAATTTTTAGAGGTGCCCTTAATAAATCCGTCATTCAGGGCAGCGCTTCAATAACCGATAGTGTACCTGCAACCAACCTATCTATTTCCGCCTCACTAATGATATACGGCGGCATAAAGTACACGGTATGGTCCATAGGCCGCAGCAATAGTTCCTGCTCCAGCGCCAGCGAGAAACAGCGTTGGGCAAAATCGATGTGTGGGCTATCCATCTCAAACGCCCAGATCATGCCGCTGTTGCGGAAATTTTTTATGGCTGGATGGTCACGTAAGGGCTGCGCCACGCGGTTGAGATAAGCAGCCTTGCTGCGATTGGTAGCCAGCACGTCGTCTTGCGCAAAGATGTCCAAGGTGGCCAATGCCGCGCGGCAAGCCAGCGGATTGCCGCTATAGGAATGTGAATGCAAAAAGCCGCGCGTCACCTCATCGGCATAAAACGCCTGATAAATTTCATCGGTCGTCATTACCACCGATAGCGGCAGATAGCCGCCGGTGAGGCCTTTGGACAAACACAAAAA
>JANPNS010000407.1:0-3470 GCA_031427575.1 Gallionellaceae bacterium | reverse complement strand
GCCGCCGGAATGGCAATCCCCTGCAAGGCTGACGCTGGGTGCCATCCTGCTGGAAGCAGGGCGCGCAGCCGAAGCGGAGACGGTGTATTGGGAGGATCTGCGCAGAAATCGCCACAGCGGTTGGACGCTACTTGGACTGTTGCAGACACTGCGTGCGCAAAAAAAGGACGATCAGGCGACATTGATCGAGGCGCGTTTCAAAAAGGCATGGGCGCGCGCGGATGTGAAACTGGACGCATCACGTTTCGGCTGTATTGCGGCGCCTCGCGCAGGAATGGCACCCTAGCGTTCCTATGCAGTTGGCGGCACTGTCAAGTCGGCAAAAATAAAAAGCAAGGGTCGTTAGCGACGGATGATATCCGGCGTCAATTAGCGGGATAAGTGTCCTCAACTCGGACGTGCAAAAGTACCGCTGCACTCTGTTGTTGCATGCCAGTTAATGCGGGTGATTTGAGCGCCCGCTTTGAGGAAGATCGTTCGGCTGTTCAGTGCCACAAACAGCCATTCACGCATCATCGCCATTGACGATGATATGATCCGTAATTATCCATCTTACCCTTGCTTCAAAGGTTAACCCTGATCAGAAAAACGTTCCTAGCCTGTTTATTGCTTCTGCTGCCATTCGGTGTATTGGCGGGTGAGCGTTCCGTGAGTGAAGCTGCTCTGGGGGCATACAAGGAGCTCAGCCAAGCTCGCATTGACGCTCTCAAGGAATCTCAGCAAAAAGATATGCTAACTCAGACGGCGCGTATCGAGTCGCAGGATAAGCGGATTGATAGGCAGGATAAATTGCTAGATAGCTTCTCTGCGCGTATTAGCGACCTTTCTATTATCTTTACTGTAGCTGGCATAATAATAGGTTTGCTGGGTTATTTCACTGTGAGTAACCGTGCAGTGAAAGAGGCGCGTCTCGCGGCAGGAGAATGGATGAAAAGAGAGGGGCAGGATGCTATTGAGGCAAGACTTAATGATTTTGATTCCCATATTGCCACCCAGAAAGAGGTGGTCACTAAAGGGCTTGAAAAGCTTTTTGCTGGGGTGGCCGTGTCCATTGAACAACAACAGAAAAAAATGAGTATTGTGTCGACATCCAGTGATGATTCAACTCAGAAACAAATATTGTCAGCTGATAGTAATGCCATCAACAGTCTGGCTGAAGCTTTGAAACACAAACCTGAGGCAGAGTATGAGTTTAAGGAGTGGAACGTTCGCGCACACGATGCTTATAATAAAGGAAATAAAGCACTTGCGGCAGAATACTGGTTGCTGGCAGCGCGGAGCAGCAACGTTGAAGGAATGCAAATTGCTCAGTCGTTTTGCAACGCAGCTATTGCTCTCGGCCAGATAAATCGCATAGAAGAAGCGATAAATGTGTATGGTCAAGTGGTGACGAGTTATGGCAACGCACCGGAAGAAGCCCTGCGTGAACTGGTAGCAATTTCATTGATCAATACAGCGACGATGTTGCATAAATTAGGACGCGACACAGAAATGGAGGCTGTATTCAGCCAAGTGATAACAAACTATGGGGATGCGCCAGAGGCAACGCTACGTCCACTGGTGGCGCACGCGCTTAATGGAAAAGGATTCACGCTGTTATGCCACGCCAAAGAAAACTGGGGCAATACTGATGTGCGTTTGGCTAATTTGCAGACTGCCGCCACATTATTTATTCGTGCTGAGAAGAATATAGACACTGATAGGCCTTTTGTATTGGGCAATCAGGCATACGCCACATTTCTGCTCGAACAGAAAGATGCCGCACGCCCCTTATTGGAGCAGGCTCTGCTGCAGGGTGGTGAAAATCTGTACAAGGCTACGCTGGACGATCTTGCTATTCATCCTGTCCCACCAGATGCTGCGTTTAGAGAACTATTGGAAAAGATTTGGGCAGAGGTAAAACCGAAAGCATGATTTTGTCGGATGTGTGTATTTGTGAGCCTGAGTAGGCTCTTAATGCGTTCGGATTGACTGGCAATCAAAACTAGAATTCTGACTGTCTGCTTTCTTGAATCTCGACTGGCTGGACGAAACCACGGGGTCAGGTCTAGCTTTATAGCATGATAGCAAGACTCATGCTATATTTCTCCCTTCATGTCCCGCCCTATCCGCATCGAGTTTTCAAATGCCCTCTATCACGTCACCGCGCGTGGTGATAGGCGTGAGGATATTTTTGAGGACGATGAGGATCGGCAGATGTTTCTGTCGACACTTGCGCAGGTCATTACCCAATTCAACTGGATATGCCATGCCTGGTGCCTGATGGATAACCACTACCACTTGCTGATACAAACACCGGATGGCAATTTGTCCAAGGGGATGCGTCAGCTCAACAGCATCTACACCCAGGCCAGCAATCGACGCCACCAGCGCGTGGGGCATTTGTTTCAAGGACGCTTCAAGGCCATTCTGGTAGACAGCGATGCCTATCTGCTGGAGTTGACGCGTTATGTTGTACTCAATCCTGTTCGCGCGGGGATGGTGAAGAAACCAGCCGACTGGAGATGGAGCAGTTACCGGGCAAGCGTGGGACTGGAGCCTGCCGCCCTTTGGTTGGCGGTAGATGGATTGCTGGCGCAATTTGCCAAACGGCGCAGCTTGGCACAGCAGCGTTATGCACAGTTCGTGGCAGAGGGCATCAAGGCGGCATCGCCTTGGTCGAATCTCAAGGGCCAGGTATTTTTGGGCGATGAGCAGTTTGTGCAACGCATGCAAGCCCACCTTTTGTCAGGTAAGGACGATGTGCAAATTCCCCTCGCGCAACGTCGCCCCCCGCCGCCACCGTTAGCGAAAATCGAGCATCATGCACCAGACAGAAATGCGGCCATCGTGGCGGCTTACGCGACTGGCGGGTATTCTTATCAGCAACTCGCCGATCATTTCGGGGTACACTTCACGACGGTGGGAAAAATTGTCAGGGGCAGCAAGTGATTGCATCTTTTATAGACCTGACCCCAAGCGGGTGAGAAATCACAGATGGAGGGCACATGCTAAAGCTGCCAAGCGTTCTTAGAGAGTCTTACATCTGGGGGCTTGCCATATTTCTGCTGCTGTTAGTGGTTGTCCTAATAGCGCATAAGTTAAATCCCGATGTAGTCCAAGTTCAGACCCGAATCGACATCTTGGCGATCACTGGTATTCCCCTCTTTTTCGTTACGATCCTCGAACTCGTGAAAACGCGCAAGTTCCAAGCGGCTGCACTGGTAAGAAGCCACATCTCGGATTTTCTGTCCAAGGAGGAGTTGAGCGTCGCATACCATTATCTGATTTACGGATATTCAGATGACACGTGGAAAAAGGTTAAGTCTGATCTGCCACCAGACATTATTCGTGATGACGTGGCGAGCAGAACCGACGAGAACAGAAATAAGGTCTGGAGCAAGCTCGAAAGCTTTACTCATTAGTCAGAAATATAGGCTACAGAAGGATGTTTAAAGAACGAGCGCACAAGTTTTGGGTTGTTGCCGATT
>JANPNS010000406.1:0-2023 GCA_031427575.1 Gallionellaceae bacterium | reverse complement strand
TGCACTACTTGCTGGAATTGCGCCAGGGAAAACTCTGACACGATGTCCGCCAGAGTCATTTGCATCAGCTCGGTTTCGCTGTAGCCTATTTGCTCCATCGCACCTTTGTTCACATAGGTGAAACGCAGCGTATCCGGCCGGAACATGAAGACGCAGTCCAGCGTCTGGTCGAGCGTGTTTTTGAACTGGCTAAGTTCGGTGTGGAGCTGGCGAGTTGCCTGTTCAGAATCGACCAGCTTGCGCACCAGCGGCCTCACCAGAACTTGCAGCAGCAGCATGCCGACAAGCATCAGCGCTGCCAGCAGCGGCGCGATGAACTTCAATTGCTCGGTCACCGGCTTATACAGCTCCGCATGGTCTATTTTTATCACCATGCCGAGACCCAAAGAGCCCACCGGCGCATAGGCCGCGACCACCTGTTCCCGCCGGTAATCCTTGGCAAAGATGATGCCGGTTTCCCCGTTCAGGGCATAGTTCATCGGCAACGGTTTACCCTCGATCGCACGGGGAAGACGCTTGAACTCTTTTCCGGAAGTCCTGCTCAGGAAACAGTCCATATTCTTTTCGTCGTCTGCCAATGGCGCGCACACGGCGAATTCGCCGGTTTTCCCGATTGACGCTGCATTGCCAAAGGCAAGGGTCAGATGTGGCAAATAGACTTCCGTCATAACCATGCCAATGCGGCGCCCCTGTTGATTGAGGATATCCCCACTGACCTGTAGAATGAATTGCCCGTCCCACAACAAGGATGCGCGGTGTTTTGTTTTCAGGGGAACACGCAGATCATGCTTCCGGGAGAAAAGCCCTGTACGCGCCACTTCAAGACCGCGAACATCGTAAAAAGACATCCCCGTAAAGCCAGTCTGCAGCAATGATTGGGCGATCCGCTGTAGTTCGACCTGTGCTGTGGCATTGTCTGGATTTGATGCAAGCAATTGCAGATTTTTAATCGGGTTAAGGCGGGTAGCCACTGTCTGCGTGCTGTTCAGTGCGTGCTCAATCTGCATTTCAGTAAAATGCACGTCTCTATGCAGCGATGCCTCAAGGTTTTTGCTGAGTATTGACTCCACCTGCCGCTGCATCACGACATAGACGGAAATACCCGCTGCCAGCGTCAAGGCCACCAGAATAAGTCCGCCGATGAGGCTGATTCTGTGGTCTTGGCGCTTTAGTAACAAATGATACTCCCGGTTTTCTGTTTTTGATTCCGCTGCGGACCCGAAAAATGCTCAATTATTTTGCAGCCACTGTATCAGTGAGTTCACCATTTGCTGACTTGTTGGTCCGAACCTTTGCGCAACAGACACCCCCATATTTCGGGGGAACAGGCCACAGAAAATTCCCTAACTTTTGCTAGGGTATAGGTAAATCAGCGGAAATTCAAGAGCATAGTGCTGACAGAACATAGTGCTAATTTAGCGTGCGTTGCGCACTATGCTGATTGAACCCAAATAGTCCATTAGAACAAAACTACGGAACCGCCGATTAAGTCCGTTCGTGGTGAGTGTTTCCCGTTCGAACCCCTCGATACACCGCGCTGTGCGCGGCACTCGGGGCGAACGGGAAATGTATCGAACCATAGTTTTGGACTTAATCGGCGTTTCCCTACGTCATTCCCGCGCAGGCGGGAATCCAGATAATTAAAAAATCTCCCGCGAAGCGGGGCAGCATCGCGGTTTTGTCCGCTTCGCGGGATGTTTGTCCTTGCTGGATTCCCGCCTGCGCGGGAATGACGGGCTAATGGATTTTGGGTTGAAATAGAGGGGATGACCGGCTTTATTTCAACTCATTAAAAAAGTTTATTATCGCGAGTACGCGCTGCTTGAGATCGCCGAACTTTAATTCAATGCGCAGTTTATCCTGCCCGCTTAATTTGTAATGCCGCTTGCTCTGGATCAGCGTGATGATCTTCATTGGGTCTATCGGCGGATTGGGCACGAATTGTATTTGAATCGCCTCTGACGAGGCATCCACTTTGCTGATGCCGAGCGGTTTGGCTGCGATGCGCAGGCGGTGGCTGTCC
>JANPNS010000405.1:0-2244 GCA_031427575.1 Gallionellaceae bacterium | reverse complement strand
CAGCGGCAAGACGGCTGTGATGGCGATGATCATCACTTGGCAGGTGTTAAATGCGCTGACCTATCCGAAACGCAACAAGGATTATTCCCGCGCCATTTTCATCGTGGCACCGGGTCTGACGGTGAAGGAGCGGCTGCGGGTGTTGTACCCCGGCGAGCCGGATAATGATTACGATACTTTCGGGTTGTGTCCTTCCGAATCTTTGCGCCAGAAGCTGAATCAGATGGTGTTGCGGGTGGAAAATTGGCACACGCTGATGCCGCTCAAAGAGGCCGACCGTTCGGTGGTGAAGAAGGGTGCTGAAAGCGATGAAGCTTATACCAAGCGGGTGTTGGGCAAGCTGGCGGGTTATCGCGATCTGGTCATCATTAACGACGAGGCGCACCACGCTTACCGCATACCGGCGGAGTTAAAAATCAGCAAGAAGCAGGCCGCCGAGCAGGGGTTAGACCTTGAAGAGGCGACGCGCTGGGTGGAGGGGCTGGATCGTATTCATAAGACGCGGCGAATTCAACGCTGCTTTGATTTATCTGCCACGCCGTTTGCGCCGACTGGCAAGGCCAGCACCGAGGCTGGGCTGTTTGATTGGATCGTGTCGGATTTTGGTTTGAACGATGCTATTGAGGCGGGCTTGGTCAAAACCCCGCGTGTGGTGATTCGGGATGATGCCCTGCCGGACACGAACACTTATCGCTCCAAGCTGTATCACATTTACCGCGATCCTGAAGTGGCAGAGGACTTGAATCGCAAAGCCGAAGCTCACGAGGCATTGCCCAAGTTGGTGAAGGATGCATACGCCTTGCTGGGCGCAGATTGGCGCGAGACGCTCAAGCAATGGCAGGCGGCGGGGCATACTTCGCCGCCGGTGATGCTGACCGTATGCAACCGCACTGAGACTGCTGCACGCATTGAACACTTCTTCCGTCATGGTGATGCGCATTGGCCGGAAATGAATGCGCCGGAGAAAACCTTGCGCGTGGATTCCAGGGTGCTGGAGAAAGCCGAGTTGGGCGAGACGGCATCATCGGACAAGGATTACGAAGCGCGGCTGCATGCCATCATTGATAGCGTGAATCTGCCGGAAACTAAAAAGCAGAAGTGGCGCGGTATGAAGAAAGAGGAGCTGCTGCGCGAAATTGTTGATAACGTCGGTAAGCGCGGTGGTGCAGGGCAAGATTTACAAAACGTGATTTCGGTAGCGATGCTCTCGGAAGGATGGGATGCCAAGAATGTTACACACATCATGGGGCTGCGTGCCTTCACCAGTCAGTTGTTGTGCGAACAGGTAATTGGACGCGGATTGCGCCGTGTCTCTTATGAGACCGACGAGAATGGTTTGTTTCTGCCTGAATATGTGAATGTGTTTGGTGTGCCGCTTTCCATTTTTCAAGATGCCGGTGAGGGTGGCGACCCGCCTCCTCCGCCTAAGCCGAGCGTGCAGATTGAATCGTTGATCGAACGTAACGATCTGGAGATACGCTGGCCGAATGTGTTGCGCGTTGATACGGTGGTTCGTCCCTTATTGGTGGTTGACTGGGAAAAGGTTGACGTGCTGACGTTAGACCCTGCGAAGACGCCCATTAGCGTAGAGATTGCGCCAGCCGTTGGTGGCGCAACCGACATGAGTAAAGTGCATGAGATTGATCTGGAAAAACTACCAGAGGAATTCCGGTTGCAACGTCTGACATTTCAGGCGGCACGTAAAGCGTATGAGGAAATCGCAGGGCGTTTCACCGGGAATAAAGACTTTTTGGTGTTTCAGTTAATTAAGCTGGTTGAGCAGTTTTTTGAGTCAGACAAGTTGGACATACCTTCGCTGTTCCATCAGGTACCATTGCGAAAAAGGATACTGCTGGCGTTGAACATTGATCTCGTCGTCCAGCATCTGTTGCGGTTTATACAAGAGCAAAATACCGAAAGAATTGAGCCGGTATTTGACGAAGAATCGCCGATAGGTTCAACCCGCTACATGCGCACTTGGTACACCACCAAGCCATGTCAGCCGACTCGCAAATCGCAAATCAGTCATGTTGTGGTGGACAGCAGTTGGGAGATGTATACAGCCAATATTCTTGAGAAGAGCGATCTGGTGCAGTCGTATGTCAAGAATGATCATCTGGGTTTTCAGATTCACTATCTTTGGAATGGCGTGCGCCGCCGGTTTGTGCCTGATTTCCTGATACGGCTGGCAAACGGCAAGATGTTGGTTCTGGAAATCAAAGGGGAGGACTCAGAACAGAACCG
>JANPNS010000404.1:0-3450 GCA_031427575.1 Gallionellaceae bacterium | reverse complement strand
GGCAGCGCATGCTTGGCGTGGTCATAGTCGGCGATGTTGGCCAGCAGAAAGCGCAATGTATTGCGAATACGACGGTAACTTTCCACCACGCGCTTGAGAATTTCATCTGAGATAGTCAATTCACCGGAATAATCGGTCGATGCCGTCCACAGCCGCAGAATGTCCGCACCCAACGTATCAAAAATCTTCTGCGGCGCAATAACATTACCCATGGATTTTGACATCTTGTGACCGCTGCCATCCACCACGAAGCCATGCGTCAATAGCGCCTTAAATGGTGCATGGCCATTGATCGCACAACCAGTGAGCAGCGATGACTGAAACCAGCCGCGATGCTGATCGGAACCTTCCAGATAAAGATCCGCAGGCGAATGCAATTCCGCGCGGCGCTGCAACACCGAAGCGTGCGTGACACCCGAATCGAACCACACGTCCAGAGTGTGACTGAGTTTTTTGTAGTGCTCTGCTTCAGCACCCAGCAAGTCACCCGCATTCAAACTGAACCACGCTTCGATGCCGAATTGCTCGACCATCTTGGCCACTTGTTCCAGCAAAGCCGGTGTACGTGGATGCAACTCACCACTTTCTTTATGTACGAAGAATGGCATAGGTACACCCCAGTTGCGCTGGCGCGACACGCACCAATCGGGACGATTTTTAATCATGGCTTCGAGGCGAGCGCGTCCCCAACTTGGGAAAAATTCGGTTTGTTCGACGGCCTTGTTTGCCAAGTCGCGTAGCGCTCCCTCTCCATCTCCCCCAACCCCTCTCCCCCGGGGAGTGGGTGGCTGAAGGCCGGGAGAGGGTAGTCCCATTCCAATAAACCACTGCGGCGTAGAACGAAAAATGATTGGCGTCTTATGCCGCCAGCAATGCGGATAGCTGTGTTGCACTTTTTCCAGCTGCAATAAATGGCCGCTGCTTTTCAGCGCATCTATCACGACATCGTTGGCCTTCCACACGAACAAGCCGCCGACCAGTGGCGAATTGGCAACGAATTTGCCGTCATCACCGACTGGATTATCTGTCGGCAGATTATATTTCTGTCCGACAAAATAATCGTCCAGACCGTGCGCTGGCGCGGTATGCACCAAGCCAGTACCCGCTTCCAGCGTAACGTGTTCGCCACAAATGATAGGCACACAGCGGTCATTAAACGGGTGTTGCAGCAACAATCCTTCCAGCGCGACACCATGACATGTGGCAGCCAAGCCATCTCCCTTATTGTTACTTCCCGCCAGTTGATAGCGTGCCAAACAAGGTGCTGCCAGATCAAATGCCAGTATCAAATAACCCTTTTCAGTTTTAATCAGGTCATATTGCAGATCAGGATGCACGCACACCGCCTGGTTCGCAGGCAATGTCCACGGCGTAGTGGTCCAGATTACCGCAAACACTTTTGCGCCTTTCGGCAAGGCCACACCAAATGCTTTATTCACCGCGCTGTTGTCCTGCACCTCAAAACCCACATCTATCGCAGGCGAAGTCTTATCTTCGTATTCTACTTCCGCTTCGGCCAGTGCCGACTGGCAATCCAGACACCAATTGACCGGCTTATAGCCCTGATACAGATAACCATGCTCATGGATTTTTCCCAACGCACGAATGATGTCGGCCTCAGCCTTGAAATCCATGGTCAAATAAGGATGATCCCAATCGCCCAGCACACCTAAACGAATGAAATCTTTTTTCTGGCGCTCAACCTGCTCGGCGGCATACTCACGGCACAGCGCACGAAACTGCGCGGGCGGAATCGCTTTGCCGTGCTTCTTCTCTACCTGCAATTCAATCGGCAAGCCGTGGCAATCCCAGCCCGGCACATAGGGCGCGTCAAAGCCGCTCAGCGTCTTGCTCTTGATGATGATGTCCTTGAGAATCTTGTTCACCGCGTGGCCGATATGAATATCGCCATTAGCATACGGTGGGCCGTCATGCAGGATGAATTTCGGACGCCCTTTGCTCGCCGCGCGGATCTTTTGGTAGCGCTGCTGCGCCTGCCACTGCGCCAGCATCTGCGGTTCGCGCTTGGCCAGATCGCCGCGCATCGGAAAAGGAGTATCAGGTAAATTTAAAGTATTTTTATAGTCAGTCATTTCGTTTGAACCATTGCATGGCATTTTCTACATCCAACGCGATTTGCCGCCTCAGCGTCTCTACATCAGGAAATTTTTCTTCATCGCGTAGCTTATGCAAAAAATCCACGCGCAAATGTTTTCCGTAAATCTGTTGCGAAAAGCCGAACAGATGTACTTCCAGTACCGGCCTACCATCTGTCCTGACCGTTGGGCGCACGCCCAGGCTGGCGACGCCTTGAGTGCAACGCAAATCATCATCTTGCACACTCACCACAAAGATGCCGGACAGCGGCGGGCGGTTATGCTTGAGCTGGATGTTTGCGGTTGGAAACCCCAGTTTCTTGCCTACCCCATTGCCATGCACTACGCGCCCGCTGATGCTATAAGGGCGGCCCAGGTATCCCTGGGCCGCAGCCAGGTCACCGGCCGCTAACGCCGCGCGCACTGCGGTGCTGGAAATACGCACTCCACCGGACAAAACGCTGTGCATAGCGTTCACTGCATAGCCATACTGCGCGCCCATTTTTTTCATCAGCGCAAAATCGCCAGTGCGCCCACTGCCAAAACGAAAATCATCACCTATCAGCACGAATTTCGTTCTGACTTTTTCATGCAGTGCAGCAGCAAAATCAGTAGCGCTCATCTGCGAAAAAGTGTGGTTGAAGCGGCACACATGCACGCGATCCATGCCTAGGTCGGCGAATAGCTCCAATTTTTCGCGCATACTGGTCAACCGTGCCGGAGCCTGCAACGGCGTAAAAAATTCGTGCGGATGAGGCTCAAACACTAACACTGCCGACGGTAACCCGCGCTGAAACGCGACCTTTTTTATTTGCGCAAGCAATGCCTGGTGACCCAGGTGTACGCCATCGAAATTTCCAATGGTAAGCGCAACCGATTTTTGATCAGAGGAATAAAGCCCGCGAAAAATCAACATCTAAAATTCCGGGTAAGCAAAAAAGAGCGTGCGATTATACCGTGCGAGTGCCGCGCGCGGTGTAAGCTGAATGTTAAATCACGAATTTAATGCTGGCTATTACCTGGCTCGCCTGGGTTTGCGAGGTATCGGTGAAGCCAGCAGCTCTGCCTCGTTCAGCAGAAATTGCTTGAATGCCTGTGCGGCGGTGGAAAGCCGCTTGTTCTTGCGATGAGCAATATGCCAGTAGCGCGCGGTGAGGATATTTTAGCCAGCCGCGTGTTTGTAGATGGTAAACTGGATATGGGTGGCGATGAAGGCAGCGACAGCCTGGCCGACTGAGTTATTCCAATTCCATTTTAAAACGATAATAATCAGGTACGGTGCGCTTGCGGTGTCAATTCCGCCCAACCTTTTGTTGGGTGCGGAATTGACACCGCAAGCGCACCCAACGACATT
>JANPNS010000403.1:0-2158 GCA_031427575.1 Gallionellaceae bacterium | reverse complement strand
GTCGAGCGCGGCGGCCAGATGCATCAAGCCGGAATCGTTGCTCACCACCAAATCGGCACAGGACAGCAGCGCGATGGCATCGGCCAGATCGGTTTTTCCGCATAAGTTGCGACTGGCATTATTGCCCAGAGCGACGATTTTATCGCCGATTTCCTTATCCTTGGCCGAACCGATCAGCCACACGACATAACCTTGCAGCCGCAGGGTCTGCGCCAGTTCAGCGAAATAGGGAATTGGCCAGCGCTTGGCCGGGCCATATTCGGCGCCGGGGCAGAATACGGCAACGGGTTGACCCAGTGATAGCCCAAGCTTGTTGATGGCATTTTGTTGTTGTTCCGCGCTGACGCGCAATTTCGGTCGTGGAATCGGGCGCTGAATTTTTACACCAGGCGCCTCGGCCAGCTGGGCGAAGCGCTCCACCATCAACGGCAGCGCGGCCTTGTTCAGTTTGCGCGCATCGTTCAACAGTCCATAGCGCAGTTCGCCTACAAAGCCAGTCCGCAGCGGTATGCCGGCGAAGAACGGGGGCAGCGCAGATTTGGAGGAATTGGGCAGGACGATAGCCTGGTTGTAATGCCTGGCTCGCAGTTGCCTGCCCAAACGGTAGCGCGCAAATAATTTTAAGACACCATGCGGAAAGGGATTGATGATGACTTCATGCACTTCGGGCATGTGACGCAACAGGGCTTCAGTCCAGGGCGAGGCGAGCACATCGATCTGTGCCTCGGGAAGACGCTGTTGCAGGCGCAGCAGCATGGGCTGCATCAGCATGGTGTCGCCTATCCAGCTTGGTGCAACCACTAGTATTTTAAGCATGGATTATGGTGTTCAGTGGTGCCCTTTAGGCAGCTCACCTTTGAATTTGTACAGTGTGCCGCAATAAGGGCAGCGTGCTTCGCCCAGCTTGTCCACCGGGATGACCACCCTGGGGTGCGCGTTCCACAAACTCATGTTAGGCGTGGGGCAATATAGCGGCAGGTCTGCGGCGGTTACCTGGATATAACTTTGTTTGGCGTGTTCAACTTGCATAATTTTTCCCTTATGGGCACCTCTAAAAATTCATATTTCGTCATTCCGGCCTCCCCTCTCTCCAACTCTCCCCCAGAGGGGGAGAGGGCAGGGGGAGAGGGTTCGCGAGCCTTGTGTCAGACGTGAGCCAGCCAGTCGGCATGTTGCGGATTTTTTCCGCTGACACAATCAAAAAACAGTGCTTGCAGGCGCGTGGTGATGGGGCCGCGCGTGCCACTGCCGATGGTGCGGTTGTCCAATTCGCGGATCGGCGTGACTTCCGCTGCGGTGCCGGTGAAAAAAGCTTCGTCGGCGCAATACACTTCATCGCGCGTGATGCGTTTTTCGATCAGCTCGATACCAAGTTCAGATGCCAGCGTGATAATTGAATCGCGGGTGATGCCTTCCAGGCAGGAAGTCAGGTCGGGCGTGTACAGCTTGCCTTTTTTTACGATAAAAATATTCTCGCCCGCGCCTTCCGCGACATAGCCATCCACATCCAGCAGCAGCGCTTCGTCATAGCCGTCCTGTGCCACTTCCTGATGCGCCAGGATGGAGTTGGTGTAAGTGCTGACGGATTTGGCGCGACACATGTTGATGTTGACGTGATGGCGGGTGAAGCTGGATGTTTTTACGCGTATGCCTTTTTCCATGCCCTCCTCACCCAGGTAGGAGCCCCACGGCCAGGCCGCGATAGCCACGTGGGTGCTGAGAGTAGTGGCGGCAATGCCCATGGCTTCCGAACCGTAAAACACGATGGGGCGAATGTAGCAGGAATCCAGCTTGTTGGCGCGCACCACTTCGCGCTGCGCTGCCATCAGCGTTGCTTTATCGTAAGGCATTTTCATCTTGAAGATGAAGGCCGAATTGAACAGGCGGTCGGTATGTTCCTGCAGGCGGAAGATGGCCGTGCCGCGAGCCGTCTTGTAGGCGCGCACACCCTCGAACACACCCATGCCGTAATGCAGCGTGTGAGTCAGCACATGGGTCGTGGCCTCGCGCCAGGGCACGAGCTTGCCGTCATACCAGATAAAACCGTCACGGTCAGCCATGGACATGGTTGGATTTCCTTAAGAGTGTCGCAAAGGGCGTAATTCTAACTTCTTCCGCGCCGTTTATGAAGCGCTTATAGCGAATTGTAGTGATCGAA
>JANPNS010000402.1:0-4003 GCA_031427575.1 Gallionellaceae bacterium | reverse complement strand
CATTGCGGAAATTGACACCATTTTTGTCCTGGCTGTGCGCAGTCAGCAGGAAGCGGGTTATGCGGGGCTTTGAATGAACCTGATATTTGTGCGCAGCAAAAACTGGCAAGTGATAACCAGCCAAAGGGCCAAAGAAACTCTCTAAGCCGCCAGATCAAATACCAACACTTCCGCTTTATTGGCATGGGTAATTTGTATTTGACTTTCCTGCGCTATCAAGACGGCATCACCCGAGGTAATTCTTTGGTCATTGACCGCCAGTTCTCCGCGTATCAGGTGAACATAGGCCTTGCGCTGGGGATCAATTTTTATGTTGGCATTTTCATTTTCATCCAACAATCCGGCATAGAGCTTGGCATCGGCATGGATGACGACAGAGTCATTTTCACCATTGGGTGAGGCCACTAAGCGCAATGTCCCCTGTTTCTCCGCCAGCGGGATGGTCTTTTGTTCGTAGCCGGGCGGGATTTCCTGAACATTCGGCACTATCCAGATTTGCAGAAAGTGCGTCACTTGATCTTTGGCGTTATTGAATTCGCTGTGTGTTACGCCAGTGCCCGCGCTCATGCGCTGCACGTCTCCAGGCGGAATGCCTTTGATGTTGCCCAGGCTATCCTGATGCGCAAGCTCACCCGAAAGCACATAGCTGATGATTTCCATATTGCGGTGGCTGTGTTTGCCGAAACCTGTCCCCGGTTCAATTCTGTCCTCATTAATCACCCGCAAATTACCCCACTCCATGTGGTTGGGATCATGGTAGTTGGCAAATGAAAATGAGTGGTAACTTTTGAGCCAGCCGTGATCAGCATACCCACGTTCTTCGGATTATCTGAGTTTTAGCATGGCAATTCCTTTGAATGATTTGGAGGTCACGCTGCCAGTTTCAGCTCGACTTTCTTCCCTGCTCTCGTTGCCAGAGTAATCAGCATGTCCAGGCTGAACTTATCCCATTTGCCGCGTATCAGGTCGGACACGCGCGATTGCGAGATGCAGAGCACCTTGGCGGCTTCGGCTTGCGTCCAATGTTTGTCGCGGATTTTTATGCGCAGTTCACCCATTAATTGAGAGCGCATGGCAAGAATGGTGGCTTCTTCCGGTGAGAAACCGAGATCGAGAAATACGTTGCCGCTGGATTCGGTGATTTTGAGTTTTTCCTTTTTCATTTTGCAATCTCCTTGAGTTGCTTGTAGCGGGCAGTTGCCAGCGCGATGTCGTCCGTGCGTGTCTGCTGTGACTTTTTCTGGAAGGCATGCAGCACATAAATCGCACCGGCGAATTTCGCTACATAGATTACGCGCCATTCGCCCAGTACATGAATGCGGATTTCGTAAGCGCCCGCGCCGACATTCAGCATCGGCTTCCAGTCTGAGGGCATCAAACCAAGTTGAATTTGCCAAAGTTCATGTCCTGCCGCACCCTTTACTTCCTTGGGAAATTCGGCCAGATCGTCTTCGCTGGAGCCGATGAACTTAAGCGGTTTCATGGGTGTAATATATAAGTATTGATATAGAAGCGCAAGTGGATTTTAGCTACCCCTGCTTGTGGATTTTGGGATTCTTCAGTGTTACCACCGGACGCTGCGGTTCCGGCAGGTCAGGTTTTATTTTCTGTAGCGAGAACTCACGGCATCCCCGCCACATGTCTAGTCTCATTCAATTTCGCCAGCTTTTCCTTTAGCTCCGGCAAAATTTTCGCGACAGCTTTTTCTCCCTCGAGCACGGCTTTATTGTAGCCACTCACGTCGGCTGAGGGGAGGCCGAATGTAACGGGGCGAACAATGATATCCGCGCTGGTTTGCTCATGGCGATTGATGGTCTGCCCGAAAATGGAGAAGGTTTGCAACAGGATGTCAGACATCGTTGCCGTGCTTCTGTCTTGCGGGCGATCTGAAATGTCCACGGCGATGACAAAATCCGCACCCAGTGTGCGCGCCACGTTTGCCGGAACTGGCGCGACCAGCCCGCCATCCACATAATCCTGGCCGTTAATGGTAACGGGCTGAAAAAACACCGGCACAGAAGAGGAGGCGCGAACGGCCACGCCGGTATTACCCGTGCGGAAGACCACCATTTCACCTGTGCTCAGGTTGGTGGCGACTGCGGCAAAAATTTTATCGAGGCTTTCCATCGGGCGATTTTTGACATTTTTGTTGACGAAATCCTGTAGTGCCTGACCCTTGATGCAGCCTCGCTTGTCCGAGATTATTGTCTCGGCTATGCAGCGGTATAAGCCTGAACCGTCGAGAACCTGGTCTTCCTTCATGTTCATGGACAGTTCCTGAATTTGAAAGCCGTTGAGTCCGGCTGCATAGAGCGCACCGACCACCGAGCCGGCGCTGGTGCCGACGACGATATCGGCAGAGATGCCCTGTGCTTCTAAAGCTTTGATCACACCTATGTGAGCAAAGCCGCGCGCCGCGCCGCCACCTAATGCGAGCGCGACCTTTGCAGGGGGGCGCTCCACTACAGGGGGCGGTACTTTGGTGTTTGTGCAAGCGGTTATGCTGAGCAGCAACAGGATTACGATTATAGTTTTCTTCATGGTGTCAAAGCGTTGGCTGGAAAAAGAATTAGTTTGGTTCAAATTATATTTTCGGCATGCAGTATACCGCCTGGCACAATTTTAAACCCATGCCCCGTTACTTAACTCCCAACCCCAACCACGCATCGGAAGTGAGCGTAGTGGGTGTTGATGGAACCTTTTCTTCAAGATAGTCGAGCGCGAGGATTTCTTTTTCTCGCCATGCGGTTTCGCCCATGCTTTTTTTCAGCATCTGGATCGGGGCGCTGCCTTTGACCATACTTTCCCAGAATTCGGGGATGGATGGGATCATTGGGGTTGGATCATTGGGGTCAGACTCGATTGATCTTGAAGGGCGTTTTTAATACTGTTCGGCTTCACTCGCGCCCCTCCTGCACCACCAAATGCGCCCGCTCAATCTCTCGGTGAAAGCTTGCCGGGATGCGCGCCCAATCCATGATGTCCACGCGGATCGGCAGGTTGCTTTCGGTGAAGGCTTCTTTGAGTTCGTCCAGCGCGCTGCTTTCTTCTTGCAGGTTTTGCGGGTTGTGCAGCACGAGGTCCAGATCGCTGGCTTCGTGTCCGCCGCCGCTGACGCGGCTACCGTATGCCCAGACTTCTGCGTGAGGGACGTTGGCGCGCAACAGCGCTTGAACCTGCGTTAGATATTTTTGCGGCAAGTCGAGCGAGATGGTTTGGGAGGCAGGCATGGCGGCACTATTTTTTGAAGATGGCGTTGCGGAAAACTTCCTGGTCTATGCTGTCCGGCTCGGCTTTTCGATAAAACGCAAGAGAGGATTCAAGCGTGCCGATGCAGCGTTTGAGATGGTCGGTATTGAGTAGCATGTTTTCTCCGGTGTGGCATCGCGCCCAAGGCGGCAAGGTTTTGTGCATGCTAACGGTTTCTGGTACGGCGTGCTAGCCAGATTATTATCAGGCCGTTCGTGGTGAGCCTGTCGAACCATCCTGGCCGCACCAATACACCCTTCGACAAGCTCTCAAGAAACAGCTTTTTATATCAATATTAATCAACAAGATATAAAATATTAAAAATGACCAAACAGCAACCAAACGGCAAGAGAATCTGTTTCCTGCGCACGCCTTGCGCCGCGTATGCGGGGCTTACTTGGCTCAGGGCGAACGGTAGGTGAAAAAATTATGGGCGTTGCTATCTGGAAATGGAATAAGCTCTGACGAGCTTGAGAAGTTGACACCGCGAAAAATTCTTTCACAACAAAGTCTTCGATAGCCTCTCAGCACTGGAAAAACAGCTTCTTATCGCTTTGCAAACAGCTGAAAAAATCCAGACAAATTAAAACCTATAGTCGCCTGGGATTGGATTATTAATGCTCTATTGGTATAGAAATGGAATAAGGAACTACCAGAATGAAAATACGTTTGGGAATTTTTGTGATTTCACTGTTGCTATTGCCATTGGCCGGTTTTTTGTTAAGCGGCGCGGAATGGATCGAACTGCCTGCTT
>JANPNS010000401.1:0-5937 GCA_031427575.1 Gallionellaceae bacterium | reverse complement strand
GAGAACGGCAAGGTCATCCCGGCGCGCATTACCGGCACCAAGTCGCGCTACCAGCGGCAACTGGGCACAGCCATCAAGCGCGCGCGCTTCCTGGCGTTGATGCCTTACACTGATTTGCATTAAGGAGCGTACCGTGCAGATAATATTGATGGAAAAAATGGCTAACCTCGGCCAGTTGGGCGAAGTGGTCAAGGTAAAGAACGGCTATGCCCGCAATTTTCTGATCCCGCAAGGCAAGGCCAAGCGCGCGACCGAGGCCAACAAGGCGGAATTTTCCGTGCGTCGCGTGGAGCTGGAAGCGGCAGAACAAGCCAAGGCGGCAGAGGCTCAGGCACACGCTGACAAGTTCAACGGCCTGACCGTGCAGATCGTGCAAAAAGCTGGTGTGGACGGCAAACTGTTCGGTTCTGTGACCAGTGCTGACATCGTCGCGGCGCTGGCGTTGCAAGGCTTTGCAGTGGAAAAAACGCAAGTGCGCATGGCTGAGGGTCATCTCAAGCAGATTGGTGATTACCCGGTCAGCATCGCGCTGCACACTGATGTGATAGCCCATATTACGGTGTCGGTGCTGGGCGAACACTGATTCAATCCTGTTTAGATGACGGACAAAAAAGGGCTGGCAACAGCCCTTTTTTTATTTCCACCAGCAGCATTTTTTCCAGTGGTAAAATGCTGCTGCCAGTTCCCAATCAATTATCGGCACCATGCAAAACTTCGCCATCCCTACTATAGACCCGCAGCTTGAAGCGCTTAAGCTTCCGCCTCATTCGGTGGAGGCCGAGCAGTCGGTGCTGGGCGGAATCTTTCTGGATACTACGGCGTGGGACAAGATTACCGACCTGATCAGCGAGCCGGATTTTTACCGCTTCGAGCATCGCCTGATTTATCGTCATATCGGGCGTTTGACTGAGCTTGCCAAGCCGGTGGATGTGATAACCGTGGCGGAATCGCTGGAGAGTAATGCTGAGCTGGACAAGGTGGGCGGCTTGGCCTATCTCGGTTCACTGGCACAGAACGTGCCGTCCGCAGCCAACATCCGGCGCTATGCAGAAATTGTGCGCGAGCGCGCCATCATGCGCAGGCTGGTCGAGGTTGGCAACGATATTGCCGCCAGTGCCTACAACCCCAGTGGGCGAGATGCCAACCAGTTACTGGACGAGGCGGAAAGCCGCGTGTTTGAGATTGCCGAGGCGGGCGAGCGCGGTCGCCAAGGGTTTGTGCATATTCCGCCGCTGTTGATCAAGGTGGTAGAGCGCATCGAGACATTGCATGGGCGCGACAACCCCAGCGATGTGACCGGCGTGGCGACCGGTTTTACCGATCTGGATCGCATGACATCCGGCTTGCAGCCGGGCGACCTGGTCATCGTGGCCGGCCGTCCCAGCATGGGCAAAGCCCAGCCGTTGGATGCCGGTGTGCGCACCCTGTGCGGCTGGAAGCAGATGAGCGAACTGGAAGTAGGCGATGCCCTTGCCTCGGTTGATGGACAGCCCTCCATAGTCACTGGCGTCTTCCCGCAAGGAGTCAAGCAGGTCTATCGCATCACCTTCTCAGACGGGCGCTCGGCTGAATGCTGCGCAGAGCACTTGTGGCGGGTACATTCCCGCCACTGGGACGCAACGCGCGTGCTTGAAACCCGCGAGTTGATGCGCTTGCTGCAGTCCAAGCGCAATCAGAAACGCCTCTGGATTGAACGCGCGAGCGGAGATTTCGGTCACCGCGATTCATTGCCTATAGACCCATGGGTGCTTGGGGCTTTGCTGGGCGACGGCAACCTGACGGGAACCGGTACCGTGCGTTTTTCCACGGCCGCACCGCAAATTCTGGCGCTAATGGAGGAGCGGATGGGCGGGGCGATGATCGTTAATCATGCCAAAAACTACGATTACCGCCTGATTCGCCAAGATCGCGGACACGTGCCCGGTCTGATGGGAATGCAACCCAACCCATTGCGTGTTGGTCTTGATGCCTTGCAACTGACGGGGCTATCCAGCGATCAGAAATTTATTCCCAAGTTGTATATGGAGGCTTGCCGTTCGGCACGGCTGGACATGTTGCGCGGTTTGCTTGATACCGACGGATGGGTGGAGAAGTGGGGTAGCGTGCGTTTTTCTACGTCGAGCGCCCAACTCGCTCAAGACGTGGCAGCACTGGCGCGCTCCCTTGGGGGCTGGTGCTCAGTGTCGAGCAAGCAACCTCACTTCCGCAATATCGCAGGGATGCGCGTGCCCGGCCTGCCCGCTTATGTGTGCCACATTTCCCACCCCGAACCGCAAAGTCTTTTCCTGATGTCGGAAAAACAGACACGTGCGCCAGCTACATGGCGCAGGCAGAAGCGTCTGAACATCCTCTCTATCGAGCCCACGCGTCAGACGCCCTGCCAGTGCATCTCTGTCAGCCATCCCAGCAGGCTCTACATCACTGATCAGGATGTGGTAACCCACAACACCGCCCTTGCCCTGAACGTGGCGGAACATGTAGCGCTGGAGGGTGGCAAGCCGGTGGCGATTTTCAGCATGGAAATGGGCGGCACGCAGTTGGCCATGCGCCTGATAGGCTCGGTCGGCAAGCTCAATCAGCAGAATCTGCGCACCGGAAAACTGGAAGATGATGACTGGCCGCGCATGACTCATGCTTTGGGGCGTTTGAACGACGCGCCTATTTTTATCGATGAAACGGCCGCGCTGAATTCGCTGGAACTACGTTCGCGCGCGCGCCGGCTGCATCGAGAAAATAGTGGCTTGGGGCTAATCGTGGTCGACTATTTGCAATTAATGTCCTCCCCATCAGGCAAGGCAAGCGAGAATCGCGCCACCGAGATTTCAGAAATTTCACGTTCCCTTAAAGCACTGGCCAAGGAATTACAAGTGCCGGTGATGGCGCTGTCGCAGCTTAATCGCGGGCTGGAACAGCGCCCTAACAAACGGCCGATCATGTCCGACTTGCGCGAATCCGGCGCCATTGAGCAGGACGCTGACCTGATACTGTTCATCTACCGCGACGAAGTATACAACCCGGACTCGCCCGACAAGGGCAAAGCGGAAATCATCATAGGCAAACAGCGCAATGGCCCGATAGGCAAGGTCGAATTAACTTTCCGTGGGGAATATACGCGCTTTGATAATTACACTTCTCATTATTAAGTCCAATGTTAAAGCGAATTGTTACGGTGTTAAGTTACAGCATGATCTGAAAGGCATCTGCAATGCCGAAGACGTCAAACACAAGCAAACTTGATCGCGTTGTCGCTGAGGCCAGACGCAACGCAGAGCAGCGCGAGCAGGGCTACCGAGAGCAGGCGCTCAAGCTTTATCCCTGGATATGTGGGCGCTGCGCGCGCGAATTTACCCGCACCAATCTGCAGCAATTGACTGTCCATCACAAGGATCATAACCATGACAACAACCCAGCTGACGGTAGTAACTGGGAGTTGTTGTGCATCTACTGCCATGACAACGAGCATTCAAGATACCTGGATTCTGCCGGGCGTGCGCCGGGCAGCGAGCCGGAATTATCAGCCACCCACCAACCGTTCGCTGATCTCAAGGCACTGCTAAAAGGCAAGGGGTAGCCGTTCCAGCCATAGCGTTCAGCATCAGTAGTTGCATCACAATGACGACCATGATATTTCAACACTAGTCAGGGGGAATTAACGATGCAAGCTCGCGAAGTTAAAACAATAGAGGATGCCATCGCGCTGGCCGAGGCGAGGAACCTGACCCATGTCAAAGTAGCCGTGTCGGATATAGACGGCATCTTGCGCGGCAAGTACATGTCGAAAGACAAATTCATTTCATCGCTCAAATCCGGGCTGTCATTCTGCAATGTGGTGCTCGGCTGGGATTCGAACGACCAACTGTACGACAATGTTCAATACACCGGTTGGCATACCGCCTATCCTGATGCGCAGGTGCGGCTACTGCCGCACACTTGTCGAGACATACCCTTTGAGTCCGGCGCAGATGGCGACATGCTTTTTTTCCTCGGCGAGTTCGTTGGTGATGCGGAAGCGATCTGTCCGCGCGCGGTGCTGCGCCGTGCGCTCGAAAAGGCAGAGGCGATGGGCTTTGATACCTATGCCGCACTCGAGTATGAATTCTTCATGTTCAACGAGACGCCGGAATCAGTGCGCGCCAAAGGTTACCGTGATTTGCAGACCTGGACGCCCGGTTACTTTGGATATTCAACGCTGCGCAATACGGTCAATGCCGAGTTTTATCATGAACTGATGCAGCTATGCGAGCGTATGGATATGCCGATCGAGGGCTTACATACCGAGACCGGCCCCGGCGTGGTGGAAGCCGCGCTGACGGTGGACGAGGCTGGTGCGATGGCCGACAAGGCGATGTTGTTCAAGACCTTCGTCAAGGTACTGGCGCAGCGGCATGGCTTGATGGCGACGTTCATGGCGAAATGGTCGCAAGATTATCCGGGGCAAAGCGGGCATATCCATTTATCTTTGCGTAACCGCAAAGATAAAAGTTCAGTGTTTTACGATGCCAGCCAACCGCACACCATGAGCAAAACTCAACGCCATTTTATGGCGGGTGTGCAGCGCTTGATGCCGGAATTTATGGCACTGTATGCGCAGACGGTCAACAGCTATTCGCGCCTGGTACCCGGCTATTGGGCACCGCTCGACGCCACTTGGGGCGTGGAAAATCGCACCACCGCACTGCGCCTGATTTCCGGTTCGGAAAAATCGCAACGGGTCGAAGTGCGTATCGGTTCAGCCGATGCCAACCCGTATCTGGCATTGGCTGCCGCGCTGGCATCGGGGCTGGAGGGCATCGCCCAAGGCTGGGAGCCGGAGTCCATGGTGGAGGGCAATGCCTATGCACAAAAATTTCCCCCGGCGCTTGCGCTGCCGAATACCCTGTGGGACGCGGCACAACGGCTCAAGGCTTCGACGGTAGCATGCAAGCTGTTTGGCGACCCATTCGTCGAACACTATGCCGCGACCCGTGAATGGGAAGAGCGCCAGTTCCGCCGTCATGTTACGGATTGGGAGTTGACGAGATATTTTGAAATTATTTAAACCAGAGTTGTCCATTAGACGTAAGTCTGGGTATAACGGGGCATTTCCCCCTTTTTCAAATGGGGAAGTATAGGTTGAATTTTTCCGTTTGAAGTAGAAATTGAATTAGTCTCTTATCGGTTAAGTCTTCGCAATTTGTGACAATAATATATCGAAAATCAAGCACTGGCGCGGATTTCCAAGTGAATCTGAATCAGGTTAAGGTAGTTATGTAGGGTGGAAAAAGCGCAGCGTTTCTACCAATGGCCTGTCTCGGCGGATTGGTGGATACGCGCAGCCCCCTATCCAACTTTCCCCCGGAGGGGGAAAGGGCAATTGCTCCCTCTCCCTCCGGGAGAGGGTTGGGGTGAGGGTTGGCGCTTTATCCACCCTACATTTTTGGTTCCGGCCCGTCCGGCTTAGGGTTGCTTCAACTCATTAAAAAAGTTTTTGATAGCGAGCACGCGCTGCGCGACATCGCTATATTTGAGTTCGATGCGCAGCTTGTCCTGCCCGGCCATTTTGATGTGGCGCTTGCTCTGGATCATGGTGATGATCTTCATCGGGTCGATGGGCGGGTCAGGCACGAACTGCATTTGAATGGCTTCCGAAGAGGCGTCCACCTTGCTGATGCCGAGCGGCTTGGCTGCGATGCGCAAGCGGTGGCTGTCCAGCAATATCTGCGCGGGTTCCGGCAGCAGGCCGAAGCGGTCGATCAGCTCCTGGTGCATGTCGTCCAGTTGCTCGGGCGTGGCGCAGTTGGCCAGCCGTTTGTATAGCATCAGGCGTTGATGGATGTCGCCGCAATAATCACTTGGTAAAAGTGCAGCGCAGTGCAGGTTGATCTCGGTAGTCACGCCGAGCGGGTGCGCCATGTCCGGTTCTTTGCCCTGGCGCAGCGAGGTGACCGCTGCATTCAG
>JANPNS010000400.1:0-2275 GCA_031427575.1 Gallionellaceae bacterium | reverse complement strand
CGTCCCCGTCCGCAATATCTCGGCGGATTGAGACAACCCCGCTAACAAATATGTTTTTGTCGTGCCCGCGCAGGCGGTAACGGCGACTTATTCGGCGTTTCCTTAAGGTTCAGGGTCACCTTTTCAAGCGCGTGGATTTGTTAAACGTCCACCACATGGATAAGGGCACTGCAAATAAGTCGGCACCAAATGGCACTATTTCGCGGCCACTGTACAGTACGATACCGCGCTGAAAAAATTTAGGTTCGGTTTCTTTCAGGTGACGCAGGCCTTTGAAGTCTTTGCTGCCCACGGTATGACTCGCCTTGACTTCGATCCCCGCTAGCTTGCCCAGCCGGTTTTCCAGTATGAAATCGACTTCGATGTTGGATTGTGTGCGGTAGTGCCACAGGGTCAGTTGCTTTTCGGAGAAGGCGAGATGTTTGAGTATCTCGCTCAGCACAAAGGTTTCAACCAGGCTGCCGGGCAATCCCGCTTCTATGGTTAATCGCTCTGGTGACAGTTCGACCAGGTGAGCCAATAGTCCGCTATCCGGCAAGAATACCTTGGGAGCTTTTACCATACGCTTGCCCAAGTTGCGTTCCCACGCTGGCAGGCGACATACCAGGAACAGGGTTTCCAGCAGGCTGAAATAACGTTTGAGTGTCGTTTGCGGCAGCCCGCTGGATCGGGAGATTTCGGCAAAGTTCAGCAGGCTCGCACTGCGAGTGGACAGCAGTTGGATTAAATTCGGAATTTCGGTCAGTTGTTCAACATTGGCCAAATCACGCACGTCACGTTGCATGATGGCTTGCAGGTAGCTGTTAAACCATGCCGCGCGCCGCCGTGGCGAACTGCGGCTAAGCACTTCCGGGAATCCGCCACACAGCAACTTTTCAACCAGTTGGGCACGGTCACATGGCGATACCCTCAATGTGTTCATTGGCCCGTCAAATAGCCAGTCGACGAGATTGGTGGTGGGTGTTCCCGCTATTTCAGCATTCGACAATGGCCAAAGTGAAACTATTTCCATGCGCCCCGCAAGCGAATCGGCGATGCCGGGCAATAGCAGGACATTCGCCGAACCCGTCAGCAAGAATCGTCCGGGGCTGCGATCTCGGTCTATGGATGCTTTAATGGCGAGAAAAAGTTCGGGTACCCGCTGCACTTCATCCAGGGTGACAGGGCCACTGAGACCCGCAATAAATCCATCCGGATCGCCCTTGGCCGCAGCCAATGTGACGTGATCATCCAGTGTTAAGTAGCGGCGGCTATTTTTGGTAGATAACGATTGAACCAGTGTGCTTTTGCCGGTCTGACGCGCACCATTCAGCAATACGGAAGGCGTGTCTGCCAAGGCTGCATTTAGTAACGGAAGAATGTGTCTGGTGTACATGCAGGGAATTATGCCAGATGAAAATCATCCACTCAATGGACGATTTTCATCCTGATAAAAAGCAAAAAAACTGGCCGGCTTTGATGCGTATGGGGGCTGGGGAGGGGGTAGAAGTTCTATTATTCCACTGTTCTACCCCCATCCTGATTGCCCCCTCGCTTCGCTCTCCCCATCTGCAAGGGGGAAGGAATGGCGCAGTTCTAGAGTAGCGGAAACAATTACGCCCGCTAATGCGGGCGCTGAAAGGGTGGGTGAAATGATATTCCCGTTGCACTATTGATCCGGCCAGATTATGTTTGAAGTCCGTTCGCCTTGAGCTTGTCGAACGGTGAATGGCTTCGACAGGCTCAGCCCGAACGGTGTTAATACTTCACCATGCCAGATCATTAGTGTACCAACGCCTTAATAACATCCTCGACTACCTTTTTGGCGTCGCCGAATACCATCATGGTCTTGTCCAGGTAGAACAAATCATTGTCCAGCCCGGCGTAACCGGCGGCCATGCTGCGCTTGACCACCAATATGGTGCGCGCCTTGTGCGCTTCCAGGATGGGCATGCCAAAAATCGGGCTGTGCGGATCAGTCTTGGCGGCGGGATTGACCACGTCGTTGGCACCGATCACCAGCACCACGTCGGTGTCGGCAAATTCGTTGTTGATCTCATCCATTTCCACCACCTGCTCGTACGGCACTTCGGCCTCGGCCAGCAGCACGTTCATGTGCCCCGGCATACGCCCGGCCACCGGATGAATCGCATAGCGCACTTTGATGCCTTTTTCAGCCAGCAACTCGGCCATTTCATTGATGGCATGTTGCGCGCGCGCCACCGCCAGACCATAGCCCGGCACGATGATGACGCTGTCGGCATTGCCCAGCATGAACGCGGCATCATCCGCGCTG
>JANPNS010000399.1:0-3223 GCA_031427575.1 Gallionellaceae bacterium | reverse complement strand
GTACTTCTCGCGGCTGCGATCCTGTTGCCAGCGCTCAGCATCAGCGTGAGCAACGTTGATCAAATGCAGGGATTAAAGAATGCCTACGCGGATGAATTATCCGGCAACGGCCTGTTCACATTCGCAGCAGCAATGCGGCGTAACGAGCTGGACTACGATAAATTCTATTTGACCCTTCCACAAGAAACAGCCGATGCCACGCTAAAAAAACTGGGCATCAAACGCATACCGCTATCCACCGCCTTGCATAGAAATACCCACATTGATGAGGCCGAAGACCATATCCCGTTTAAGCGGCGACCAAAAAATATTGTGCTCATTTCGGTTGAAAGCCTGTCGGCCTCCTTCCTTGGGGCTTATGGTGCAACTACCGGACTAACCCCCCATCTGGATCAACTGGCGCGCGAGGGACTGAAATTTGAGCGCGTATTTGCCACTGGCACGCGCACCGTGCGCGGACTCGAAGCACTCTCACTTGGCACGCCGCCAGTGCCGGGGCAAGCCATCGTGCGCCGCCCCAACAACGAGCATCTCACCACTATTGGCGAGTTGTTGGAATACCAGGGATTTTCCACTTACTTTTTTTATGGCGGCTACGGCTATTTCGACAACATGAATGCTTATTTCGGGGCTAATGACTATCGAGTCATAGATCGTACCGATTTTCCTAAAGAAAGCGTCGTGTTCGAAAATGTTTGGGGGGTTGCCGATGAAGTGCTATTCGATAACACTTTAGCCGTTCTTGACCGGGAAACCGCCAGCAAGCAGCGGCCATTCTTCGCTCATATCATGACTACCACAAACCATCGCCCCTACACCTACCCAGACGGAAGAATAGACATCCCCTCCCCTGGCGGTCGTGATGGGGGAGTAAAGTACACCGATTATGCCATCGGAAAGTTCATCGCCGATGCGAAGACCAAGCCCTGGTTCAACGATACCTTATTCGTCGTCGTGGCCGACCATTGCGCTGCGGTCGCCGGAAAAAGCAAATTGCCGGTAGCAAATTACCATATCCCATTAATCTTCTACGCACCGGCGTTATTGAAACCGGGCGTTTACACAAAGATGGTCAGCCAGATTGATATTGCGCCGACGTTGATCGAAGTGCTTGGAAAAAGAGGGGACGATTATTTTTTTGGTCGCCCCTTTTTTGAAAACGACAACAACCCGGATCGGGTGTTCATCAGCAACTATCAGGAACTGGGCTATCTGAGACAAGGCGTATTAACTGTTTTGTTGCCGCAGAGACGCGTCGAAAGTTTTCGCATAGACCCGAAAACCTATGCCTCAACTCCCACTGCCGTTGATCAGCAACGATTGAGTGAGGCCATAGCCTTCTACCAGACGGCGTCGCGCGCCTTCAAGAGCGGCAAGCTGCGAGCAGCTGATCACTCGGTATCTGATTAATTCCAATTTCTGATAGAAAGGAGCACAAGGCGGCAAGTCCGAAAAGCTTTTGGCCGGGCACCCGGATGAGGCGACGAAGACAGTACACGTAGTACGGCTAGGAGCCGAAGACGAAGCCAACGCAGTGATCGTTTCTATCAGGAATTGGAATAAGGACATCTCTGGTGTAATGCGTCACAAATAATTCAACTCAAAGGCGTCTCTAGGGCGCCTCTCAAAATTCAAAATCCTAAGTGAGACAAAGCGCGAAAGAAAGTCCGCGCAACCCATCTATTTTGACCCTTCGACTGAGCTCAGGACAGGAATGTAAGCGTTAAAATTTATTGAGCAACGCAGTATCGCGACGGAGTTTGGATTTTTAGAGGTGACCTCTAGTGTAATTCCCATGTCTCTATGTGTAGGGGGGCGGCATCATGCGAATTACACTATGCATGTTCAAAAGCTGACTTTTGTCTTTACCAGGAATTGAAAGGACTTGATTTTTGGATCGCGGTTGAGCGGAAATGCGAAATCAATGTGCAATATATTGCCGAAAGCGGAACGGGCGCTAAGAATACGCAGGCCGAAGCCGACATCGTTGAGCCAACCAGGGTTGTCAATATTCTGATTCACGCCTCCCCAAGCGCGACCGACATCGTAAAAAGCAGCACCGCCTACACGAAACAAGCGGAACGGATACCAGTCGGAATAGACACGCTGTTCGACGGTAAGCAAAGCTCGCCGATTGCCGCTCTGGTAACGCAGCGGGTAGCCACGCAGCCCGTTGTCGCCCCCCAGCAGCAATGCTTCAGTTGTATCCGGATTGTGGGCTATATCGCCCGCAACAGAAACGAAGAGTTTGGCGCGGTTACTTTGTGGTGCGTGATAACGGACAACGCCACTCAATAATTGATCCTCCTCGCGACCACCCCCGTGCTTACCCGACAGCGCGCCTGATGCCAACAAGGTTTTATCGGGCGATATTTCAAAACCGTTGCTTACGCTACTGGAGTAGAACCACAAGTCCTGACTGGAACCAAGGCTGATCAAGGCGCGACCCAGTTGCACACGAGATTGAAAACCCATCGCGACATATTCTGGCCGTTGGATCTGATCACGATTCTTGAATTTTTGGTAGCCGTCCTCAATGACCTCATAGCGCAGAAACGGCGCAATCAATGTCTGGTCAGCGGGTAACTGCGCGGGCGCAATCAATGTCGGGGCAAGTCCGTAAATATCGTTCTGGTAGGTGAAGCCGATAGAATAGCGGCGTGCCCAATCTGCGATGAGCCCATCTGACCAGCCGCCAAAAATTTCGGCTGTCTTTTGTTGATGAGCATACTGCCCGACCAATGTCCCGCTGTTGTAGACAGAATCAACACGATTGTCCTGCAATACAGACAATCCCGCAGCCCAGCGCGTGTCCAGCGCATAGAACGGATGGGTCAGGGAGAGGGATTGACGCTTGCCATCATTAAATTTGGCAGATGAATAACCGATGTCAGTCCAACCGCCGAATACATGCTGGTTGCTGACATCAAGCTGTGTGCCGCTGCGATCAACGGTAGAGAAGCGTGACAAACCTATGAATGTGCCAGTACCAAGCAAATTGTATTCCTTCAGTGCTACGCTGCTGGAATTGGCGCCTCCGGCTCGTCCGAAGCTGACACCCGGATCCAAAGTCCAGGTGTCCCGGGTTTTAACCTCGATATCAACGATGCCGTTCTGATAGGCAATGGGTCGGATGCTGACATCATAAAGATAATGATTATTGCGCAGCAACTGTTCAGATTCCTCGATCAGGCGCACAGACAGTGGTTCAGCACTCTCGAAC
>JANPNS010000398.1:0-2093 GCA_031427575.1 Gallionellaceae bacterium | reverse complement strand
GTTCAAAAGCCCGGTGTCCGGCAAACAAGTTCGGACGCAACTGTGGGCCGACAACGAGCAAGGCGTGATCGGGTTCCCGGACGCATCGCTGGAAGAAGCCAAGCGGCGGGCCGGCCAACTGCGGGCACTGGTGGCCGATGGCATCGACCCAGTGATGCAGGCTGAACAGAAGCGCCAGGGCGAACTGCAAGCCGCCGAATCCGAACGCCAGCGGGTGGCCGATGACCAACGCCAGCGCGATGCCGCCATCGCGGCGACCGAAGCCGAAAGCCTGCGGCGCAAGACCGTGCGCCAGGTGTTCGACCAATGGCGCGCCACTGAACTGCAACCGCTGTTTCGGGCGGACGGCAAGCGCATTGGCCGCAAGGATGGCGGGCAGTATGTGTTTGAACAATTCACCCGGCACGTATTCCCGGCCATCGGTGCCAGGGTGCTGGAAGACATCCGCAAGCCCGACCTGCTGGCGCTGCTGGATGTGCAAATTGCCGCTGGCAAGGCCCGCACCGCCAATGTGCTGCTGACCGACTTGAAGCAAATGCTGGACTTCGCGCTGGCATTCATTTTGTTGCGGCCTCAAGGGAGCGGTCAACTGCGGTTTCTAGGTTAAATGTGCATCGGCTCGTCCTGCGGCATGGAACCACACCGAGCAACAGTCCGTCAATACGATGCTGCAACGTAGTGGTGTCTGCCTCTCCGCCCAGCATACCAGCTTTAATGACATTAGCTGAGCTGCTGTCGACCGCGAACTTTATGAAGGGCACCTCTAAAAATTCAAAATCCTAAGCGAGACAAGGCGCGAAATAAATTTTAGCGCGCCGCATATGTTTGATATGTAAGCGTTAAAATTTCTTGAGCAACGTAGTATCGCGACGGAGTTTGGATTTTTAGAGGTGCCCTGAAGTTGCTTTAAAACTATGGATGCCTATTACCAGAGGCTATAGGCGATGGGCATTTAAGGAATTTAGAATGAAAGAAATCAATAAGTTGATTGCGATACAAAATCCGATCACACAAAAAATCAGGCAAGAACTTATTGAAAACCCCTTGCTTGCCTAAAAAAATGTGCTAGGATGAGAACCGCTGGATCCGTTTTTGTATTCAATTTGTTTACTTGGGAGAGAAAAATGGCAATGATCGCGACGATTTGTGCAGTTGGTACCTTTACGGCGGCAGTTCTGTTTTCCTTATGGATGCTCACACAGCTGTTCCGCAGCAACAAATAAACACACATCACAAAATAAAATAAAAAAACCAGCCCAGGCTGGTTTTTTTATTTTGGAGTCAAGTCTCGCTTCGTTGGAGATAGCAAGGATGAATTTAACTCGCTAGTGCAACGCGTGAGATAAAGAATGGAGACACCTGCATGTTCAGTACATTCCAATCGAGGTTTGAGTCAGAAGGGCTGCGTTTTTAAGGATTTCAAGTCGCCGTTTTCGATCGGTTAAAAATGGTTTTGAAGAGAATGGCACGCGCGTCGTTCAACCGCTGTGCTGCCTCATTATCACTGATTTCCACGGCTTGCGCATCAAGCTGCTGGAACGTAATGCCGAGCTTGAGATATTGCTCAGCCAAGGGCAGTGACTTGAGTTTCTCGTAGGGAGTCATCATCATTTTGTAGGGATAGCGCTTGCGCTGGCGACCTTTGGCATCGGTGATGGTTTCGGGTAAAAAAACAAGGTTCGTGGTTGTGATATAGGGGTTGAGGTAGTCGCGGCAGAAGGCGTTCACCAGCGTGGCGAAGCATTGCGGGATGTGGCTGTAGCCCGGATGTTTACGGTGTCAACTCCACACCCAGCTTGCTGGGTAGTGGATTGCCTACTTTTAGTGCACGATGGCCGCGTTCTTTGATTCGGCTTGAGCGTTGTCGTTGCTGTGCCGGGAGCGCGACCCTTCGACAGGCTCAGGACAGGATTTGTCTGCTCTTCGATGAGCAATTTGTTGAGCAATTTCGCGACGCGTTGATTGATGCGTGCATATCGGGTTGTCTCCCAAAACAACCCCGCCGTAGGGCGGATGAGCGCAGCGTTATCCGCCGAATGCGGGTCGCTCATACGGCGGATAACGCTGCGCTCATCCGCCCTACAAAAACCCAT
>JANPNS010000397.1:0-2032 GCA_031427575.1 Gallionellaceae bacterium | reverse complement strand
GCCCACCAAGTCCAGGCCCTGCTGCGAACCGGTGGTGATGAGAACTTGGTCGGCCGTGACGCGCAGGCCATTGGCGGCCAGCTCGCCGACCACCCAATCGCACAACGTCGCGCGCAGGGTGAGGTAAGAGCTATTCGCAGCGTTCGCCCGGTTTCAGGTCAAAGAAGCGGGGAAATTCGCTGGAGTGTGCCGCCAGCACTTTTACGCAATCGCCCATTTTGTGGTGTCCGTAACTCATTACTTCGATGTGCTCTGTGCTGCCCAGCGGCTGCACGGTGATGCGATTTGCGCCGTCGGCGATCTGTGGTGGTTCTTTGCGGCTGTCGCGCCGGTCACCCAGCGTGCTGCCTATGCCCAGACTCATTCCGCCGAAGCTGCCGCCGGAGCCTGTCCCGATGCCAATGCCAATGCCCAAGCCGACATGGGTGTCGCTGGGCCTGCTGGCCTGATCTTGCTTGCGCTCTAGCTCGGTGAATTCGTGTATGTCCACCACGGTCGCCAGGCGCACGTAACGCGCATCATCTTCCAGCCTGGGTGTGCTCTGGCACGCGGTAAGCAATGTCAGCAATAGCGCTGCAATTAAGGTCTTAATCATGGCGTACCCCTTTTAAATTTCAGATGGACTTTACTCCATTCTGTGGGCTAGTTGCCAGTTACTCGGCTTGATACACAGCTTGACTTATACTTTACACACTTCTGCGATATGCCGGACGGGTTCGATTGGCAGCCGCAGGCCGGGGTGTTGTTAGCCAGCAACAACGAGCCGGATCATCTGGGATACAATCAGACGCCGGAGCATTTCTGCAAATTCATCGTCGGCTCTTTTTGCGACCAATAAACTCATCATGAAGATCATCGCGAGTATCAAATATTTCCTCATCGTTGTCTTGATGTCATGCGCGAGTCAGGTGCAGGCCGGGAATATGCTTTTCACCGATCATCCGCTGGCTGGAAAGATATGGGACATGAACAGCCGCAGCTTCATGGACGAGGCTATGCTGCTTGCCAGGATCAACAAGGCCAATGTGTTGCTGCTGGGCGAAGTGCATGACAACCCGCTACATCACGAGCAGCAACAGAAATTGCTGAAAGCCAGAATTGCATCGGGCGCGCGCCCGGCATTGATGATGGAGCAGCTTAATGCTGATAGCCAAACGGCACTCAATCAGGCATTGGCAGGCAGCAATCGTGATGAGGTGGTGAAAAGTGTCAACAGTCTGATCAAGTTCACCGACTGGGAGTTATACAGTCCGCTGCTGGCCATCGCTATCGACAATAAGTTGCCAGTCATCGCCGCCAATGTTTCCAACCAGCAGTTACAGCCGGTTGTCTGGCGCGGTTACGCTGCTTATGATGCGGGCGAGCTGAAGCGTCTGGCGGTGGAAGAAGTGTGGAACGAGAGCCGCCAGAATTTTCTGCTTACCAACATGGGTGGCGCGCACTGCGGCAAGCTCAAAGATGATTTGCGTGCGGGCATGACCCGTAGCCAGCGCCTGCGCGATGCGTTGATGGCCGATAGTGCAATATCCAGCATCGGCCGTGGCGTGGTCGCCATTGTCGGCAGCAGCCACGCCCGACGTGATATTGGCCTGCCGCTTTATTTTGCTGCGCGCGCCCCGACAGCGCGCATTTTTTCAGTTGGCTTGGTCGAGGTCAGTCCGGGCAGGACTGACCCCAAGGCTTACAACGATAGCGCCACGGGCGAAGCGCCGTATGACGTGATCTGGTTCACGCCGCGTGTGCAACGAGCCGATCCCTGCGCCGATCTGGTCAATCCCAAATGATCTCGTGCTTCAGGAATGACGAACAGGCGTGCGGCGCATTGGATGGATGCCAGGCCCATGACTGATCTGTCACATCGTCTCAAGGAAGCGCTGGCCCGTTTCGATGCGGCCAACGCGGTTGACCCCAACCAGGAAATGTTTGAGGGACAGACCTATCCCAAGGAATTGCTTTACGCACAACGCATGACCGCTTGGCTGGGAAAATATCAACCCGACGCATCCGAAGCGCTGCAGCTTGCCGCGCGCGC
>JANPNS010000396.1:0-9487 GCA_031427575.1 Gallionellaceae bacterium | reverse complement strand
TGCAGGTCGACAAAGGGGCCTTTCCAGACTGAACGTGCCATGGTGGCTTACCTCTTCTTTTTCGCGTGACGCGAACGGATAATCATCTTGTCCGTCTGCTTGTTATGGCGGGTACGGGCGCCCTTGGTGGGCTTGCCCCATGGCGCGATCATATTCGCGCCTGCTCCTTCCTGATTGCCGATGGCGTGATTCCCGGCAATGAAGGGCGCGGCTATGTGTTGCGCCGGATTATCCGGCGCGATCCGGCACGGTTACAAGCTGGGTGCGCGTGCGCCGTTCTTCCATAAGATGGTGCCTGATCTGGTGGCTGAAATGGGTAAGGCCTACCCTGAGCTGGCCGCAGCGCAAGTGCGCGTGATGGAAGTATTGAAGCAGGAGGAGGAACGGTTTTTTACGACGATAGAAAATGGCATGGAAATACTAATGCGGGAAATACGAGATAAGAAAAAAGCTGCGAATTTAATACCGGGAACACCAAGTAAAATACACCAAATTCCTGGCGATATTGCATTTCAACTGCATGACACTTTCGGGTTTCCATATGACCTTACCGCAGACGTTTGCCGAGAATTTGGTTTGGGAGTTGATGAGCAACAATTTAAAGTTTGGCTGGACGCACAAAAAGAGCGTTCTCGAGCCGCAGGAAAATTCAAGATGGCCGCTAATCTGGAATATGCGGGCATGGGCACCACCTTTCATGGCTATGACGTGCTGGAAAAAAAGGGCAAGGTACTAGCCTTGTATAAAGACGGAGTGCCGGTCAAGGAATTGAGCGAGGGCGATCTGGGCGTCGCGGTGCTGGACCACACGCCGTTTTATGCGGAATCCGGCGGACAGGTGGGTGACCGGGGAGAGTTGCGCGGGTCGCAGGGTATTTTCGCGGTGGAAGACACACAAAAAATTCAGGCCAGCGTGTTTGGTCATCATGGGGTGGTCAATACCGGAAAATTGGTTGTGGGGGATAGCGTTAATGCACGGGTGGATGTCGAAGCACGGGCGCACACGATACGCAACCACTCAGCCACACACCTGATGCACAAGGCACTACGCGAAGTATTGGGCAGCCATGTGCAGCAAAAAGGTTCGCAGGTGGATGCCGATAAGACACGTTTTGATTTCGTACACAATCAACCCATGACGGATACAGAAATTCGAAAAGTGGAAGCTCTGGTGAATGCGGAAATTCTAACCAATGCTGCGACCCAAGCGCGCGTGATGAGCATTGAAGACGCGCAAAAAACCGGCGCGATGATGTTGTTCGGCGAGAAATATGGCGATGAAGTGCGCGTACTGGATATTGGCACGTCGCGTGAGTTGTGCGGTGGTACGCATGTGAAACGGACGGGCGATATTGGGCTATTCAAGATCGTGGCTGAGAGTGGCGTTGCAGCAGGCGTTCGCCGCGTGGAAGCAGTCACCGGCGAAGGCGCATTGGCCTATGTGCAACAGCAGGAAATTCAATTGCAGCAAGTGGCCGGTGCACTAAAGACGCAACCGCATGAAGCCGCGCTACGCATCACGCAAATCCTCGATAACGTAAAGTCGCTGGAAAAAGAACTGGCGCGGCTGAAATCAAAACTGGCCAGTGGGCAAGGCGATGACTTGCTCAATCAGGCCGTGAATATAAATGGTGTAAAGGTGCTGGCTGCTCAGCTGGAAGGGGCAGACAGTAATACGCTGCGCGAGACGCTGGACAAGCTTAAGGATAAACTCAAATCTGCCGCCATCGTGCTGGCCGCAGTGGCCGACGGCAAAGTCAGTTTGATCGCCGGTGTAACACCCGATCTCACTGCCAAAGTCAAAGCGGGTGATCTGGTGAACATGGTCGCGCAACAAGTCGGCGGTAAAGGCGGCGGCAGGCCGGACATGGCGATGGCGGGGGGCACACAGCCGGAGCACTTGGCGAGTGCGCTGGCCTCCGTTTCAGTGTGGATAAAAACAAAATTATAGCTGGATTTACACAGGGGGTTATAGCGTGAACCAAGCAATACCACCCATCTCCCGTGACCTTAGCGCGGAAATGTTGCTCTCCATTCAAGCTCTGTTTGATCGCGGTTTATATTTCCAAGCCTATGCCTTGGCGCAACCCTTCGGACCGCTGTCCACATGGAAGGGCGCGGCTGGACGTGTTCTGGCTGGGCGTCTATCACTGGCTTTGGGTGGCAGGCGCATAGGCCGGATAGTGCATCGTTTGGCTGAGCGTGAGCACCCTGATAATGCTGATGTCATACATTATGCAGCCAATGCGTTATATGCCGAACATGGTTCCTGGACAGTGTTGCAGTGGTTGCGTCATCGCGAGGCTGCCATCAATATGGGTAGTGTGGTGCGACGCGCTGACATTCTGGCGTTACAGGCTCGCCTTACGGCCTCGCTACGTGATTTTTCAGAAGCTGAAAGATTGATCTGTGCAGCCGAATTGCTGACGCCAGACAGTGCCTGGATTCAGGTTGAACGCGCTTATCTATATGAGTTGAGTGACGATTACGGTGCTGCATTGCTGGCTGTGCAACGTGCGCTAGTGCTGCGCCCGGCTTATCGCCCTGCTATCGAACAGCATGCAAATCTGCTGCGTTTGCTGAATCGAGATGATGAAGCACTGGCGGTACTAAGCGTCGGTTCATCGCAATTGGAAAGCAGCAGTTTGTACGCAGCACTGCTGGAAATGCAAATGGAACGTGGCCTGTATGCCGAGGCCGAAACCTCTTTGGCGTGCATCGAAAAATTCAGTCCACTCAGCGATAAATCTTACAAACTGTGGTTGGCCGGGCGCCATGCTGATCTGCGTTATCACTTGGGTGATCGGGCAGGTGCTGCCAGTCTGGCACGGCTGGCGGGTAGAGGCTTTTATTTGCGTCTGGCCGAACGTCTGGAACAACCGGAAATAATCGAGCGTCGTGTGTTGCTGGAGGTGGATTTTGTGCGCCAGCATCACATGACTTGCGCACCCGCCACCCTGAGTGCTCTGGCGCGCTACTGGAAACAACCCGCCGAACATTTGTCCATTGCCGAAGCGATATGCTATGACGGCAGCAGCGACCAAGCCGAGCGCGCCTGGGCGGAACAAGCGGGTTGGCAAGTACGCGAATTCACCCTGACCTGGGATGCCGCAGTGGCTTTGCTGGATCGTGGCATACCATTCACGTTGAGCACAACCGAACCGGGCAGTGGGCATATGCAGGCAGTTATCGGCTACGATAATACGCGCGGCAGTTTTTTGATTCGTGATCCTTACCATCGGCAGATTGACGAATTTTCTGCTGAGCCGACATTGGAGCGCTATCGTGCCAACGGCCCGCGCGCCATGGTGATGCTGCCAGCGGATCAAGCAGCGCGGCTGAATGATGTGGTGCTGCCCGAGGCCGAACTTTATGACGATTACTACGCATTGCAGACTGCGCTATTGCGCCATGACCGGGTATGCGCCCTGGCACGGATAGCCGACATGACTGTGCGCGCACCGCAACACCGCATGACCTTGTTTGCCCAGCGCTCACTGGCCAACTATGACGGTGACGAGGCCGGGCGGTTGCGGGTGACTGATGCGCTGCTGTTGCAATTTCCGCATGATGTCAATTTTCGTCTGGCGCGCCAAAGCTTGTTGTACAAGCTGGGTCGCCGTGAGCAATGTCTGGAGTATCTGCACGCCGAATGTAACGGATCGAATAGCCATCCACTGTTGTACCTGAGTTACGCCGATTTGTTGCGCGATGATGCGCGTGAGCTGGATGAGGCGCGCAGATTGTTGCGGCGCGCATTACGCCAGATGCCGCATAAAGCCGAGGTGTATTACAAGCTGGCGAACGTTTCATGGGACTTGCGCCAGCGTGAGGTGGCGTTGGAATTCTATCGTGTGGCAGCTTCGCTGGAAATCACCGACGAACGCTATGCAGAAAGCTACTTCAAGGCAGCGCGTTATCTGAATATGACTGAGGTAGCGTTGAATTTTTTAACCCGTCGTTTTGAGCACTGGGGAAAAAAATCAGCGCAACCGGCGATGACCTTGTTTGAGTCGTATGACGCGCTGGAACAGACCAGCAAAGGGCTTGATGTGCTGGAACAGGCGCTGACCTGGCGACCGCAGGATGGCGAGTTGTTGATGTACGTCGCCGAAGTATGGGGGCGCAATGGCGATATGCCCCGCGCCGATGTGCTGCTGGCACACGCTGAGCCAGTGGCGCGTCGCGCTTCCTGGTTGCAATCCAAAGCACGTTTAACCGAAGGACGTGCCAGCCTGGAAGAAGCGTTGGTCTATTGGGAACAGGTCGCGCAGGATGATCCCTTTAATCTGCGCGCGGTGCGCTCGGTCGCACGGATACTTGAAAAAACACAATCTCCAGAAGTGGCGCTGGCCTACATTGATAAATTGGCGCTACGTTTCCCGCATCATCATGGCCTTAACCGGCTGCGCGTCGTGTGGCTGGACGATGCGGCAGCGGAAATAATGGAAGCCGCGTTGCGGCAGGTGTTGGCGATCAATCCGACCGATGTTTGGTCGTGGCGCAAGTTGGCGTTGAATCTTGCCGGGCAGCATCGTTTGCCGGAAGCCTTCGCAGCACTGGCCTTGGCGCACGAGCTGGCGCCAAACGACGCGGATTATCATACTGCACATGCGCGTTTGTTGCTGGACAGCGGGCGCAACGAAGACGCACGCGCCGCTTTGCGTGAGGCACTGCACTTGTCGGTGGATAACGATGACGCGATTGAGGATTTGCTGCGCCATTGTCGCAACATCAATGACCGTCGCAGCGAGCTGGTTTTTATTCATGCTGAGTTGGTGCGTCAAGTCACTTTTGGGGATGGATGGCTTTCTTACCGCGAGGCAGCGCACAACGTGCTCGATGCACAAGAGCTATTGGCCATGCTCCGCACGGCGCAGCAGCAGCGTCCCGATTTGTGGCATGCCTGGGTGGCATTGGCGCGCCAGTTACGCGATATGTCAGAACTGGATGAAGCGCTGAGTATCATCGAGGCTGCTGCCGAACGCTTCCCGCTGTTGCCAGCAGTGTGGGTGGACAGGGCGCAAATTGAGCGACACCGCATCAACCCTGCCGGACAGGAAGCGGCGCTCCGTCAGGCGTTGATTATCTCCCCGGCGTGGAGCCATCCTACGCGCACACTGGCCGAGCTGTACCAAGGCCAGGGACGTTTCGATGATGCGCGTGTGTTACTCAATCAGGCACTGCGCCACAATCCGCGCGATGGCATCACGCACGGCTGGCTGGCGGATGTGCTGTGGCTGCTGAATGAGCGCGAGTCTGCGCTCGATCATCTGGAACAAGCCTTGCATTTTAAACCGGACTACTCATGGGCTTGGGGCAAGCTGGTGCAATTTTCTGCCGACAACAATCAGAGCGGCCGTCCATTGGCGTTGGCGCAAGCACTGACCCTCAGCCAGCCGCGCAACGCGCATAGCTGGTTGTTGCTGGCGCGCGCCCACGAGGTACTGCCAGATGCGCTACTGGCCATCGAACGTGCATTAAAAATTACTCCGCAATTGCTACCTGCGCACGAATTGCAAGCGGACTTGCTCTTGCGTCATGACGATTTTGCAGCGGCGATCGAGGCCACTCAAAGCGAAGTGTGGCAGGGCAATCCGCCGTCCAGTTTGCGCTTGCGCCGGGCGCGTATTCAGGCACAACGCGGTGACCAGGAAGAAGCACTGGCAACCTTGAAATCGTTGCTGGCTGCCGAGCCTGATTTTGCCGACGCATGGGAACAGCTCGCCCTGTGGCATGATACGGCCAACCGGCAAGTGGAACATCTGGATGCTGCGCGTGAGCTGGTACGCCTGAATCCGGGGCGCAGTGTGGCGCACGGATATTTGGCCGATGCCTTGTTTAAAAATGGCGAACGCGATCCGGCCAAGCAATCATTGCGCCATGCGCTAAAGCTAGACCCGACTTACAGTTGGGCATTCAATCGCCTGTTTGATCTGGAGTTGGAAGACAATCAACTGCCAGAAGCCAGCCAAACCTTGGTCGTGATCGTCACTCATGCACCTGCCGAAAATGCTGCGCTGGCGCAAATGCGCATGGCCGCTGCCAGGCAAGAGCGTGATCAAGTCGTGGTCGCTTTTGTGGCATTGGCCGCTACGCACAGTGACGACAGCGAAATGTTTGACCAAGCCGTGGCGCTATTTGTGGCGGCAGGGGAGGGCGCAGAATTAGATCAGGTGCTGACACGCTTGATAGACCAGCCGGGCATCAATCCGCAGCTTGGGCGATTGTGGATGGAGCGCAGCATTGCCCAACGCAATTGGCAATTTTCGCACCAAAAATTTTCGACTTTACTGGCACACGGCGAGATCGGTCTGCGTGCCGCCGCCGCGTATTTGCGCAAGACGGCGCGTGACCGCAACCGTTGGTTGTTGCCGAATTTTTTGCGGAAATATCGCGACCATTTGCGCACTGATCTGGATACCTGGGCATTGTGCGGCTATGCGTTGCTCAGCATCGGCCTCAACCAAAAATGCGCGCACTGGCTGCACGATTGGCGCGAACGTCCCGATATAAAACCGTGGATGCTGCTTAACCTGGCGTCGGCACTGCGCGATCTAAATCGCCACCCAGAGGCGCACGCAGTGAGTCAACATGCTTTGAGTTTGAACATTAACGATAGCCTGGAACAACATCGCTTATTCCTGGCCATCGATGCAGGTCTCGCCCGAGACAGTGCGCGCCTGACACAGTTGCTGACAGACCTTGGTAAACCCGATCTGGGCGCGTACTACCAATACCTGCATGAACACGCTATGGCTTTGCACACCGTGCTACTTCCCGGCGATCCCGCTGTCGTTTTTCACAAGGCGTGCCAGCATGTGTGTAGTGCCACGGCGTTGCTGCCGCTCACGACCGAGCCGTTTTTACTTTATATACAAAACCGTACACCGTGGCGTATTGCGGTTGCTCGAGATCGTTTTTTGCCGCTGACTTTGTTTTGGTGTGTGAGAGTGTGGGTGATAGTGTTGTGGGATTTGCTGCGACGCAAGGGACGTTGACCCAGGGTTTTAAAACGGTAACTGTAATCCTGGATTAGCTTCCAGCAGCACGCGTCGGAAATCCTGCTGTATCTTTTTCAATGCAATCTCACTATCTGCCTCAAAGCGCAGCACGATCACTGGCGTAGTATTGCTGGAGCGCATCAGGCCAAAGCCATCAGCGTATTCCACGCGCAGGCCGTCTATGGTGATGATGTCTTGCGCGCCTGTAAATTTCGCTTCTTGCTGCAGCCGTGCAATCAGCGCGTAGTTCTCGCCCTCTTTCAGCTTGATTTGCAGTTCCGGCGTGTTGATGGAATTGGGCAGGCCGTTCAACACGTCACTGGGGTCGGAATGTTTGCTTAAATATTCTAGCAGGCGCGCACCGGCGTACATGCCATCATCAAAGCCGTACCAGCGTTCCTTGAAGAACACATGGCCGCTCATTTCGCCGGCCAGCAACGCGCCGCTTTCTTTCATTTTGGCCTTGATGAAGGAGTGGCCGGTTTTCCACAGCGTGGGTATCCCGCCGTGATCGCGTATCCAGCCGAACAGTTTGCGCGTGGATTTAACGTCAAAAATAATTTCCGCACCGGGATTGCGGCTTAATACATCGGCGGCGAACAGCATCAACTGACGATCAGGAAAAATAATATTTCCTTCTTTGGTCACCACGCCGAGGCGGTCACCGTCACCATCGAAGGCCAGGCCAAGTTCACTGTCGTTGTTTTTTAATGCGGCCATCAAATCCTGCAGATTGTGCGGGTCAGATGGATCGGGATGGTGGTTGGGGAATCTGCCGTCTACGTCGCAAAACATTTCTGTTACTTCGCAACCCAGCCGCCGATACAGTATGGCGGCAAAATCTCCAGCTACGCCATTGCCGCAATCTACAGTGATTTTCATTGGGCGCTCGAGCTTGATGTCGGAAACGATGCGCATAAGGTATTCTTCTTCGATGTCGTGATTGGCGTAGCTTCCGGAACCATTGCTCAGATTATTTTGTTCGATGCGGGTGCGCAGTGCCTGAATGCTGTCACCGGACAGCGTTTCGCCGCCCAGCACCATTTTCAGGCCATTGTAGTCAGGTGGATTATGACTGCCGGTAATCATCACGGCAGAATGTGTGTCCAGTTGATAAGCGGCAAAATACACCATGGGCGTGGCGACGCGCCCCACATCAATTACGTTGATGCCGCTTTTTTGTATGCCGCGCGCCAGTGCCGCAGAAAATTCCAGGCCGGACAGCCGCCCGTCGCGCCCGATAGCTATTGTGTGCTGCCTGCGCGCAACGGCTTCCGAGCCGATGGCATGGCCGATCATTTCAACAATTTCCGCCGTCAGGGTTTTGCCGACGATGCCGCGTATGTCGTACGCCTTGAAAATTTCTTTAGGCAGGTTCATGTCTTTTTTCGATGGTTAAATGGGTCTCGCTGGCTTTAATGGGAAGATGTTGAGCGACTTGTTTCGGTGTCAGCTTTATCATGCAATTGAAATGACCCAGCGGACAGACCCGCTTGAAACAAGGGCTGCATGGCAGGTCAAGTTTAAGAACTTGCGCGTGTGTTGACAACGGCGGGGTGAAAGATGGACTGCTTGAGCCATACAATGCCAACATCGTGCGGTCAAGCGCAGCAGCAATGTGCATCAAGCCGGAATCATTGCTCACCACAACACTGGCACAAGAAAGCAGCACAATAGCATCGGCCAGATCAGTAGTGCCACACAGATTTTTACAATCGCCATTGCCGAGTGCGACGATTTTGTCGCCGATTTCCTTGTCCTTGGCCGAACCAATCAGCCACACGGCATAGCCATATGCGTGCATCTGTTGTGCCAGTTGCGCGAAATAGGGGATAGGCCAGCGCTTGGCTGGCCCATATTCGGCACCGGGGCAAAAAATGGCGATGGGTCGTCCGTTGAGGGTCAGACTGAATTTGCTTAAAGTATTGCGCTGTTGTTCTGCGCTGACCTGTAATTTTGGATGTGGGAGAGGGCGCTGGATAGCATCCACTCGTGTTTCGGCAAGTTGCGCGTAGCGTTCCACCATCAGCGGCAATGTGGTTTTATTTAAGCTGCGCGCATCATTCAAAAGTCCATAGCGCATCTCGCCGACAAAGCCTGTGCGGCGTGGGATACGGGCGAAAAATGGAATTAACGCAGATTTGAAAGAGTTGGGCAGGACGACGGCCTGGTCGTAATGCGCTGCGCGTAATTTTCTGCCCAAGAGATAGCGCGCAAATAATTTTAATGCGCCATGCGGGAAAGGGTTGGTGATGACGGTGTGGACTTCTGGCATTTGGCGCAACAACGCCGCAGTCCAAGGTGGGGCGAGTAAATCAATCTGCGCGTCAGGGCGGTGCTGTTTGAGACGCGCCAGCATGGGCTGCGCCAGCATGGCATCGCCGATCCAGCTAGGTGCGACCACCAATATCTTGTACATGGTGCCTACGCTCAGTGATGACCTTTAGGCAACTCACCCTTGAATTTGTATAGCGTGCCGCAATA
>JANPNS010000395.1:0-3701 GCA_031427575.1 Gallionellaceae bacterium | reverse complement strand
CGGTACGCTCCCGTCGATGCAAACCAACGGGCTGGCTTGCGGTAACTGTCATCCGGATGCGGCAGCGTCTAACCCGCAAACATTCCCCAAGTTTCAGGCCAATCTGGGGAAGGTCATCTCGTTACGCGACATGATCAACTGGTGCATCACAGTTCCGCAAGTGGGGACAGCACTGGATGTTAACGGTGATGATATGATTGCGATGGAAGCTTATGCATTCTACTTGCACCGTGGCGTCAAGATAGAGCCAGGTTTGGCAACCAGGCAAACTGCTGGATTCGACGTCAAATCCGGTGCTGGCTTCCCTAAAAAGGGATCCGGTGTTGCATACGACAACGAGAAGGCTCCAGTATTGCCAGTGATAAACAAGTAAAGCTGCGGGTGGTCGCGAGAGCAACCACTCGTTAGTTTTATTGTAATATAACAAACTTAAAGCAAGCGGGTTAAACCGCTTGCTTTTTTTAAAGGTTTACAAATAGGGAGCTGAACAATGAAGACAAGATATTTTTCATTTTTATTATTGCTGGGCAGCACGCCGGTTCTGGCAGGGCAAATTTGCGATACGCAAAGTTATCCGCTGTCGATCCATGCCGAGCAATTCAAGGATAATGGCGATGGTACGCTGACCGACAATCAATCAAAACTGACGTGGATGCGTTGCTCGCTGGGACAGGTCTGGTCCGGCGCAACTTGTACCGGCACACCGCGTACTCACACCTGGCAGGCCGCGCATGATGCGGCGGGCAAGCTCAATCAGCAGGGTGGCTATGCTGGACACAGTGATTGGCGGATACCGCATGTACCCGAGCTGGCGATGATTACGGAGCGCCAGTGTTCTAATCCGCGCACAAATATCGCGTTGTTCCCGGGAACTCCTGCCAGCTTTTTCTGGACCGCCACCGAACCCGCTGATCCCGGCTATGCCTACGCGCTGAGCTTTGGTGCGGAAGGGGCGATGTTCCTAAACAGGAAAGATGAGCTCAATGTTCGCCTGGTAAGGGGCGGAATGCCTATGCCTGCGAGTCCCGCAAAGCCGAAGTAACAACAGCATATTTCCAGGATCAAGCGGACATAAAAAATTTTACCGCTTCCGCTTCATCCCTGGTGCGCTTCATCGGCGGCAGGCTCTGCCAGATACGCTTGCCGTAAGATTTTCCAATTAAACGCGGGTCACAGATCATCAGCACGCCGCGATCGGTCTCATCGCGAATTAATCTTCCCGCGCCTTGCTTGAGGTTGATGACCGCGCGCGGTAACTGGTATTCCATGAAGGCATTGCGCCCCTGTTTGCTGATCTGGGCGATGCGCGCCGCCAGCACCGGATCATCCGGCGGAGCGAACGGCAGCTTGTCGATTACCACCAGCGACAATGCTTCGCCGCGCACATCCACTCCTTCCCAGAACGACTGGCTGCCCAACAGCACCGCATTGCCATGCTCGCGAAAGCGCGTCAGCAGCTCGTTGCGCGAGCCTTCGCCTTGCAGCATCAGCGGGTAGCTCAGATTTTTGCGCTCGAACTCGCCTTGCAAAATTTCGTGTGCGCGCTGCATGGCGCGCAAGCTGGTGAACAGCAAAAACGCGCGCCCTTTGCTGGCTTCGAGCAATGGCAACGCGGCCTGCACCACGGCCTCGGTATAGCCGGAGCTGTTCGGTTCCGGCATATCTCGCGGTACATATAACAGCGCCTGCTGCAGATAATTGAACGGGCTTTCCCAGTAAGCGGTGCGCGCTTGCAACAGCCCCATTTCGGATTGGTAATGGGAAAAATCCTGTTTCACCGCCAGCGTGGCCGAAGTAAAAATCCATGAGCGCGGCTGGCCTGCTATCTGCTTGGAAAAAATTTCCGCGATGGACAGCGGTGTAGTGTTGAGCTGCACCGAGTGATGAAAGATTTCCAGCCAGCGCACGAAACCATCCCTCTCCCCTAGCCCATCTCCCCGAGGGAGAGGGGAACCATGACTCCCTCTCCCTCGGGGAGATGGCTGGGGAGAGGGTGCGTCACCCATCCATTGCCTGATTTTTTGTGCCAGCACTTGCCCACGCTGCCAGCAGCTCTCCAGACCTTCACTGCGTTCCGCCTGTTTTTCCAGCAGACCATTAAGTTGCGCGAGCTTGTCGTTGAGCGCGCTTAAGGCATCGTTCCAGCCCGCCAATGTCTCAGTCGCCAAAGCAGGCATGCGCCCTTCACTTTGTTTAAACACCAGCCGCAAATCACGCGCCGCCTTATCCAGCACATCCGTGGCCTCAGGCAGCGCAGCAAAATCCTTGGCCGAAGCCGCCGCCTCCAGCCGTGTATCGCGCGCCAGATCGGTAATTTGCGAAGTGGAAATGCTTTCGCCGAAGAACAGGCTGGCGGTCTCCGGCAATTGGTGCGCTTCATCGAAGATGACCGTGTTACAGGCGGGCAGTAGTTCCGCCACACCTTCGTCGCGCAGCATCACATCGGCAAAGAACAGATGGTGGTTCACCACCACCACATCGGCCTCCATTGCCTCCTTGCGCGCCTTGAGCACGAAGCATTCCTTGTGGTTGGGACATTCCTGGCCGAGACAATTGTCGCGCGTGGAAGTCACCTGCATCCAGATCGGCGCGTTCTCCGGTACATCGGCCAGGCCACTCTTGTCACCGGACTGGGTCACCTTGGCATATTTCGTGATCTTGCCCAGATGTCGCACATCTTCGCGCGTGGCGAAGCGGCCATCGGACTGCGTGCGTTGCAGATGGTAGTGGCACAGGTAGTTTGACCGCCCCTTGAGCAGCGCCACCGAAACCGGCGCCTTGAGCGCATCGCGCACCGTGGGCAAGTCGCGCTGGAACAACTGGTCTTGCAGGTTCTTGGTGCCGGTGGAAATAATCACCTTGCCGCCGGCGAGCAGGGCGGGCACGAGATAGGCAAACGTTTTCCCCGTCCCGGTCCCGGCTTCGGCGATGAGCAGGCTGTTACCTTCAATCGCCTCGGTGATGGCCTGCGCCATTTCCACTTGTTGCGGGCGCGAACGGAAATTGTCGATGTGCGCGGCCAGCACGCCTTCGGGAGAAAACAGAGAGGCGAGTTTTTCAGGGGTGAGCAAAGTTGAGGCCAAAATAGCTGTGGATTGTCGGTGAGGTGATAGTTAGGGCACCTCTAAAAATTCAACTAGCCATTCCACTAAGCTACCAAAAAACGGTAGCTAAGTGGCTGGTTATAAGCGAGACAAGGCGCGAGAAAAATTTTAGCGCGCCGCATATGTTTTATATGTAAGCGATAAAATTTCTTGAGCAACGCAGTATCGCGACGGAGTTTGGATTTTTAGAGGTGCCCGTTAGTGTTCGGTTGTAATTTTACGCGATGGAGCGGGGGAAGGGTGGGTTTCGCGGCAGCTTCCGGTGCCGATGGTGGAATCCGCTGCACGGATTCACATTCGAACTATTGATGGAACCATTTAAATGTCTGCATACCCAGCGCTGTCATCAACAGCGAGCCACCGAGGTGGGTGGCGATGATAGCCATGCTCCAGGCATATTGCCCGCGTGCCAGCAGTGTCATGGTTTCAGCCGAGAAAGTGGAGAAGGTGGTCAGCCCGCCGAGAAAACCGGTGATGATAAATAAACGCCATTCCGGTGACAGACTCGGATGCTGCATAAAAAATGCCACAGCGAGGCCGATCAGATAACCGCCCAGCAGATTGGCGGACAGTGTGCCGAGCGGCAGTTCCGGCAAT
>JANPNS010000394.1:0-2131 GCA_031427575.1 Gallionellaceae bacterium | reverse complement strand
AAACGTGCATGGGTGGTCATGCCGCTGGCAAGATCAATAGCGACACCTAGCGCACCCTGATGCAGGTTGGCCTTGCCTTCAGATTGTCGAGTCGGAATGCGGGTCATGGACATCACTGGCAAATCATCGCACATGATAACGCGCACATCGGCCAATCCCAGCGGACTCAATATTTGCATTTCGGCATGTTGCACAATCCGGCTTTCGATAATGGCGCGGTCGCCCAGGTCAAAAGAATAAATACCGAAAATAATATCCGAGATATGTTTTTGCAAATCGAACAGCGTGTAGATTTTACCGCTGATGCCTAGCCAGTCCCGCCCACTACGACCCACGATGACGATGATGCCGTTGCCACCACTGCCCTGAGCCGGTTTGATAACAAAGTCCTGATAGGTGTCGAGGTCGCGCTCCAGATCGCGCAACTCATAAAAATAATGGTAGATGCGATAGGTTTTCGGCATACGCACCCCTGCTGCGCCGAGAATTTCCTTGGCCAGCAATTTGTCGTCCGCCAGTGGAAAATATTTGCGTTCGTTGCGCGTGTAGATGTAATGCAGATTGCGCCGATTCATCGCCAGCACGGTTGCAGCGCGGGCACGTGCGCCTTCCCAACGAGCTAAAAATGTTCTCAATAATTTCATTGGGCGCGATCCAATATCAAACGACGGAAGCGCACAAATTCCATCACGCGTATGCCTATCCATTTGCCTAGCCACAAGTTCAGCGCGATCACCACCAGTAACAACTCTGGAAATGCAAGTATCATGCTTTGCATGAACAACGATTCCATCACCGCGTAACAGGCTGCGATCACCAGCATGGTCATCAACGTAATCTTAGCCACCTTGACTGCACCCTGCTCCGCTTCCATCAGCGCGATGCGCTCTGCGGTTATAGCCAGTATGGCGATTGGGAACAGCGTCATATGAGCCAGTTCAAATAGGCCAAGCTGCACCCCACCCACGGTCATCACCATCATCACGATCACCACCGTCGTTAACATGATGGCCATTTTGGGCGAATGCAGCAGTTGCAACCAATCGAGTGCCCTGCGCACCACCGCCGACACCAGAACAATCACAACGAAACCAACCATACCCCACAGCAAGCCGGTTTCACGCGCCGCCGAGGCGATCAGTGCCGGCAAAAAAGTACCGAACGTCTCCAGGCCGATCACATTGCGGAACACCACGGTCACCAGCGCACCGAGTGGCAGCATGAGGATAATCGTCAGCAGGTTTTGCGAGATGCCGACACGTTCGAAGAACGCATATAAATTGGTGATGTTCAGCGTGGTCTGGCTGAGCGCATTCTGCATCTCGGGCTGCGGTTTCAGTTGCTTCATGACGTTGAAAAAATACTGGAAATTAATGTTCGCGGTGTGTTTGAACAGCACCAGATCACCGTAGTAAAGCGTCAGGAAATTGGCTGGGATTTCGGCGAAGTGATCATTGATGGTATCGAATGGCACCCAGTGGCCGCTGATATAGACTTCGACCCACTGGTGCGTGGTGCGCTTGCTGCCCTGCTGCATAATCAAACCACCCACCAGGCGCGCCGGGATATTCAGCTTGCGCGCCATAGCGACGAACAGGCGACTTTTGCCGTTACAACTGGCTTCGCCGAGTTTGAGCGCGGTCAGTGCGTCGGTGTAACCGGAAAAGTTCCGGTTGGCGAAATTATCCTGCAAGTGGCGGTGGATGCGGGTTACCGCATCCAGAAGTGTCGGCTTGTCAGCGGCCACGACGCGGCGCAAGGCCGCTACGATCTGCGGATCATCCTTCTGAATACCGGGTTCGGCCACCAGGTAGGACGCAAGTGCGGCAGGGTAAGTATCTGGAATGGTCAAGTCAGCCGGTATATTGAAACGCACCGGGCGGGCACGTACTTCGTAGGTATACAGAACACCTTGCTGTCCGCGAACATTCTCGGCTTTCCAGAATGCCTCTCGATTCAACGCATCAGATTTAATCTCGGCGGTAAAAGCGCCGGAAGAATTTTGTTCGCTGTCCACCGATTGACGTGAATCAGTTTTTGGAAGGTAAGTATGAATATTGACATCTTCACCATGACCATCAAGCTGCATACTGACTTCGATTTTGTAACTGGGCGCCGGAATCAGCCCCGC
>JANPNS010000393.1:0-5089 GCA_031427575.1 Gallionellaceae bacterium | reverse complement strand
GCACCTCTAAAAATCCAAACTCCGTCGCGATACTGCGTTGCTCACAAAAAATTACTCCTGACATATCATACATATGCGGCGTCGCAATTTTTTGCTCGCGCCTTGTCTCGCTTAGGATTTTGAATTTTTAGAGGCGCCCTTGATTTGAGCAACTGGCAGATTGTCCTGGGTTAAGGCAATCATCAGGGGCAAGGCAACCATCTGGATTTCCATTACAATCCGCGCATGTCAGAATTCTTCGCACTTGTTCCCGCCGCCGGCTCCGGCTCCCGCATGGGTAGCGGGCTGCCCAAGCAATATCTGGCGCTGGCCGGTCAGCCGATGATATATCACGCGCTGGCAACTTTGTGTGCCAACGCGGATATCAGCATCGTGTTTGTGGTGCTCGCACCGGATGATGAACAATGGCATCGTTATGACTGGTCTCGTTTCGGCGACAAATTGCAGCCGCTGTTTTGTGGGGGTGCGGTGCGCGCGGAAAGTGTGCTGAATGGGCTGATGGCTGCCGAACTGGAGCCTGGCAGTTGGGTGCTGGTGCATGACGCCGCACGGCCTTGCTTGAGCCAGGCACAACTGGCGCGATTGATTACCGAGTTACGCGATGACGAAGTGGGCGGCATACTGGCCATGCCGGTGGCGGATACGCTCAAGCGTGCCACTGCCGGACAGCGCATTGCACGCACCGAAAATCGCGAGGGATTGTGGCAGGCGCAGACACCGCAGATGTTTCGTACCGGGCTGTTGTTACAGGCTTTGCAAAGCGCGCGCAGCGCCACGGATGAGGCTTCAGCGGTCGAGGCGCTGGGCTTGCATCCCAAATTGGTGGAAAGTGAATCAAGCAATTTTAAAGTGACTTATCCGCAGGACATCAGACTGGCGGAGTTGCTGCTGGCACAAGGAAAATAACATGAGAATCGGGCAGGGGTTTGACGTTCATCAATTGGAAGCGGGGCGCAAGCTCGTCATCGGTGGCGTGGAGATTCCACACAACAAGGGATTGCTCGGTCATTCTGATGCCGACGTGCTGCTGCACGCTATTTGCGATGCCTTGCTGGGTGCGGCGGCGTTGGGTGACATCGGACGCCACTTTTCTGATACCGATGCAAAATACCGGAACATCGACAGCCGCGTCCTGCTGCGTGAGGTGGCGCGCATGGTGACCAGTGCGGGCTTTCGCATCGGCAATGTGGATGCCACCATCATCGCTCAGGCACCCAAAATGGCGCCGCATATCGCACAGATGGTAGAGAATATTGCCGCCGATTTGGGCGTGGCGATGAACGCAGTGAACGTGAAAGCCACGACCACTGAAAAGCTGGGCTACACCGGGCGCGGCGAAGGCATCGCGGCGCAGGCGGTGGCGCTGTTGCTGGTATAAAGTCAGAAACTTCACCCATAGATACTTGAATGAAAATCCTGGCGCTGGAAACTTCCACCGAATATTGCTCGGTTGCATTATGGCAGGATGGAAACATTTCCAGCCGCTGCGAACTCGTCGGCCAGCGCCATTCCGAGCTGCTGATAGCAATGCTGGACGAAGTGTTGCGTGCAGCAGGCATCAAGCTGGCGCAACTGGACGGTATCGCTTTCGGCATGGGGCCGGGTTCATTTACGGGTGTGCGCATTGCGTGCGGCGTGGCGCAGGGATTGGCGCTGGGGGCGGATTTGCCGGTGGTGGGCGTGGGTACGCTGCAAGCGCTGGCGCAGGCTGCCGGCCACGATAAAGCGATCGCTATTCTGGATGCGCGCGTGGGTGAGATTTATCATGCTGCATACGAAAAGCGGGCAGGGGAGTGGGTGACGGTTTGTGAACCGAGTTTGTGTTTGCCGCAACACGCCCCGCCAGTTCAGGGTCTTGGCTGGTTTGGCGCGGGCAGTGGCTACGCCCTGTATGCTACGACACTGGAGGAGCGCTATGCCGGGCAACTTGAGGGCAGTGATGCTCAGGCCGTGCCGCAGGCCAGCGCCATTGCGCAACTTTCCGCGCCATTGTTTGCTGCCGGTCAGGGTTTGGATGCGGCGCAAGCCATGCCGCTCTATCTGCGCGACAAAGTGGCACTGAAAGCTTCTGAGCGATAATGAAACCGCTTCTGCGCGACATGCTGTTCGCCGATTTGGATAAGGCGCTGGCCATCGAGCAGCGCGTGCATGCCCACCCATGGACGCGCGGGAATTTTATGGATGCACTCAAAAGCAAATATGTGTGCCGGGTGTATGAGGCGCAGGGCAAGATGCTGGGTTATGCGGTGTTCATGCCCGCAGTGGACGATATGCACCTGCTCAACATCAGCATCGACTCTGAATATCAGCGCCGGGGGCTGGGTGCTGCGCTACTGGATGAGATGATGAATGTCGCGCGCAGTTTGCACATGCAGCGCGTGCTTCTGGAAGTACGCCCTACCAACATGGCAGCGCTGGGGTTTTATCGCCAAGCAGGGTTCAGCGAGCTTGCCGTGCGGCGCGGCTATTATCCTGCAGCTAAAGGACGTGAGGATGCAATGGTGATGGAGTACAGATTTTGAGCAGCAGGCAAGAAGCGATACTGCGTGAGCTTAATCTCTACCCGCTGTGGCGTCTGCGTGATGCGCCTGTTCCTGCGCAAGGTAGCTTGGATGGAGGCAGAGCCGATACCCAACAAGCAGCGACGGATATCGCCACGCAATCGGCGATGGGTATTGTGCAGCCTGTCCTGAGCAAAGCCTGTCCTGAGCCTGGTCGAAGGGCCGAAGGGCTCAACCCACCCCACGCAAGCGCTCTGGACTGGCCAGAGTTGAAAGTGATCGTGCGTGATTGCACCGCGTGCAAGTTACGCGCGGGCTGCACTCAGACCGTATTCGGCGTGGGGGATGAAAAGGCGGATTGGCTGTTTGTGGGCGAAGGGCCGGGCGCGGATGAAGACGCGCAAGGCCAACCGTTTGTGGGGCAGGCGGGTAAGCTGCTGGACAATATGCTGGTGGCCATCAAATTGAAACGTGGCACCAATGTTTACATTACCAACATCGTCAAATGCCGCCCTCCAGGCAATCGTGTGCCAGAAGCTGACGAGATTGCACAGTGTTTACCCTACCTTGCGCGACAGATTAAACTCGTTCAACCAAAACTGATCGTGGCGTTGGGAAAGACGGCCGCCACCTCCCTGCTGGGGCGTGACAGCACGCTGGCAAACCTGCGCGGCATGGCGCACAATTACCAGGGTATTCCACTGATTATTACTTATCACCCGGCCTATCTGCTGCGCGCTCCGTTGGAGAAGGCCAAGGCGTGGCAAGATTTGTGTCTGGCAGTGGAAACGATGAGGAGACAACTTTGAGATTATTCTTGCCTGCACTGACACCAACAAATATTGAAAAGGCTGGATATGCCAAGAATCAGTAGCGAACTAAATGTTCTGGTGGTTGAAGACAGCAAGGCAATGATAGAGACCATTCGCGACTATCTTGCGCAAATGGGCATCCGGCATCCCATGATTGCGCTGAGTGGCCAGGAAGCCATTGAAATGTTTCAGGGCAATCGCCCGGACATCGTTCTGCTGGACGCTATTCTGCCTGATGTTGACGGCTTTGAGATCGCAAAACAAATGCGGGCATTGGAGCGGGACGGGGAGTGGGCGGCCATCATCTTTCTGACCAGCAAGAGCAAGGATGAGCATCTGGCGCGCGGAATCGAAGCTGGCGGTGATGACTATCTGATGAAACCGGTTAGCCAGGTGGTGCTGAGTGCCAAGGTCAGAGCCATGCAAAGGTTAATTGAAATGCAGCGTTCCCTTCTGGCTGTCACACACAAGCTGGGCGCCGCCAACAAGGAATTGCAGCATCTTTCCATGACTGATGGGCTGACCGGGATAGCCAACCGGCGTTTTTTTGATGAAATGTTCATGCGTGAGTGGCGGCGCTGCGGGCGCATGCAAAGGCCAATGTCGCTGATCATGATTGATGTGGATCATTTCAAGTTATTCAACGATACCTACGGTCATCAGGCGGGAGACGACTGCCTCAAGACGATGGCTGCGCAAGCGGCGCTTGCGGCGACGCGAGCCGGTGATCTGGCGGCGCGATATGGCGGAGAAGAGTTCGCACTTATTTTGGGCGAGACTGATGCGGATGGCTCCCAGTGGGTGGCAAACCTTATTCGTCAGCGCATCAGTGATCTCAAGATGCCGCATAGCTCCTCGCCATACCATTTCGTGACTGTTAGTTGTGGTGTTGTTGCGGTGGTGCCGAATGCCAAGTTATCTCTGCAAACCTTTCTGCAATCCGCCGACCAAGCGTTATATCTGGCCAAGGAGCAAGGTCGTAACAGGACTGTTTATGTGGAATTCGGGCAGGTTGAGTAGGGGCGAGATTTATACCAAAGGCAGGCAATTCACTGATGAAACAACTAGCCATCCCACTAAGCAACCAAAATACGGTTGCCAAGTGGTTGGTTATATCCGCTGAAGCGGATGTGAAATTGACACTCGCGCCCGCTGACGGCGCACCCCCGTTGTTTGCGGCGAATATGGCAACCGAGAAGGGATTACATCTGCCCCTTGTCCTGATCATGTCCATGCCTTTTATAGAGCGCCCCCATGATGCCCGAGAGCAGCAGTCCGAATACCAAAATGATGATGGTGATGCTGAATTCCATTTTCTCCATCCAGGCATACAGCGCAAGCATGGCAAAAATGCTGAGATTTTCGTTGAAATTCTGCACGGCGATGGAGCTGCCTGAGCCCATCAGCAAGTGACCGCGATGTTGCAACAGGGCATTCATCGGTACCACGAGGTAGCCGCCCACTGCACCGATGGCGACCAGCAGCGCGGTAGCAAGCAGCGGGTGGGTGACGGGAATCATCATCAGCACCAACAAGCCCACGGTGATGCCGATCGGCAGCACCTTTACCGCATGATCCAGTTTGACGAATTTGGCCGCCAGCACCGAGCCGATGGCGATGCCGACGGCGACCCAGGCGGTCAGTTTGGCGGCCTCGCCCATGTCATAGTGCAGTGCGGTGGCGGCCCAGGCCAGCACGATCAGACGCAAGGTGGCGCCCGCCCCCCAGAATAGCGTGGTGACGGCGAGCGACACCTGGCCGAGCGGGTCTTTCCAT
>JANPNS010000392.1:0-4855 GCA_031427575.1 Gallionellaceae bacterium | reverse complement strand
GCCGGGCCGGACAGCACCGGATGGGTACAGTACGCCACCACCTTGGTCGCGCCCTTGTCTTTCAACGCTGCGGCCGCTTCACATAAGGTGTTGGCGGTATCCACCATATCGTCCATGATCAAACAGGTGCGCCCCGACACTTCGCCGATGATGTTCATCACCTTGGCCACATTGGGCTTGGGGCGGCGTTTATCAATAATGGCAAGGTCCGATTCCAGGCGCTTGGCCAAAGCCCGCGCGCGCACCACGCCACCTACATCCGGTGATACCACGACCAGATTTTTAAAATTGTGCTTCCGCACATCGTCCAGCAGAATCGGGCTGGCATAGACGTTATCAACCGGAATGTCGAAAAAACCCTGAATCTGGTCCGAGTGCAAATCCATGGTCAGCACGCGATCGACACCGGCGCCGGACAGCATGTCCGCCACTACCTTGGCGGTGATTGCCACGCGCGCGGAACGTGGGCGGCGATCCTGGCGCGAGTAGCCAAAATACGGCAGTGCCGCAGTAATGCGCCCGGCGGAAGCGCGCTTTAACGCATCCACCATCACCATGATTTCCATCAAACTGTCATTGGTCGGGGCACAGGTAGATTGCAGCACGAACACGTCCTTACCGCGCACGTTTTCCAGCAGCTCGATCATCACCTCGCCATCGGAAAACCGGCCCACCGTGGCACGCCCGATCTCAATCTTGAGGTGCCGTGCCACATCAGCTGCCAGTTTAGGATTGGCATTGCCGGTAAAGACCATCAAGCTGTCGTAAGACACCATGTACCCCTTAATTCCGATTCACAATAGAAACGATAACTGCGTTGGCTTCGTCCTCTGCCCCTAGCCGTACTCCATTGTACTGTCTTCCTCGCCTCGTCCAGATGCCCGGCCAAAAGTTTCTTGGACTCGCCGCCCCTTCGACTACGCTCAGGACAGGCTTGTTCTCCTTCCTATTGCGAACCGGAATAACAAAGCGGGCGTAACGCCCCAAACAAAGTCAACAAAAACTGGCTGGGGAGGTAGGGATCGAACCTACGAATGCCGGAATCAAAATCCGGTGCCTTACCACTTGGCGACTCCCCAAAAATCTTACGGGCATCTCTAAAAATCCACATTTCATCCCAACTGCTGCGTTGCGGAAAAAATTTCTTGCTTACATATCACACATATGCGGCGCTACGAAATTTTTTCCGCGCCTTGCATTTGGGCGAACTCTGAATTTTTAGAGATACCCTTCATTCAAGCGGCAAAATCCCGCAGCGGGTGGACTGGTAAACCGCGCGCCATGATGCCGCGCATATCAGGTGGCAAGCGGTTCAAGACTGCCTGCGCCTGCTCTGCACCGGCGAATTCGGCAAACACGCAAGCACCTGAACCGGTCATCCGAGCCTGCCCGAACTGGTCCAGCCAGGTAATGTACTGCGCCACTTCCGGGAATAAACCGCACACCACCGGCTGCAAATCGTTGTGCAGTGCCGGTAACAAAAGGTCGCGAATTCTGAGGGAAATCGTATCCCGTGTCAATTCCGGGTTGGCAAAAACCTGAGCGGTAGCGACCTGCACCGGCGGGAAAAGCACGACATACCAAGCATCCGGCAAAGTATAGGCCTGCAACTGCTCGCCCACGCCTTCGGCAAAAGCGTTCTCGCCAAATATAAACACCGGCACATCCGCGCCCAGAGCCAAGCCTATCTGCATCAGCCGTGCGCGCGACAAACCGAGGTGCCACAGCCGGTTTAAAGCCAGCAGCGTGGTCGCCGCATCAGAACTGCCGCCACCCAAGCCGCCGCCCAGCGGAATGCGCTTGTCGAGGACTATGTCCACACCCAGCTGACAATTGCATTCCTGTTGCAACAGGCGCGCGGCACGCACGCACAAATCCTGCTCCTGTGGCACACCGTCAAGCGCACTGACGCGGCGCACCTCGCCATCTTCGCGCACAGTGAAATGCAAGGTGTCGTTGAAATCAATAAAGCGAAACAGGGTTTGCAGCAAATGATAGCCATCCGCCCTGCGCCCTGTTACATGCAGGAATAAATTCAGTTTCGCGGGGGCGGCGCAGGTCAGGGTGGTGATGGCATTTCCCATTGGTCTATTAGAAATTGGATTTCCAGACCTTCGCGTTGCAGAACAAGGCGCAGCGGCAAACTATCCGGTGCGGGCGTCGCATAGCGCGTATATCTTACCGTCCAGCCATGCTGACGTAGAATGCTTATCTGCCCGTTGCCATCGCGCTCTATGTCGAACGTCCCCACCGATGCGGGCAATGCCAGGATCCAGTATTGCAAATCGGATATGGGCAGAGGCCAGCCCAGCACTTGTTGCGTCAACTCCTCGGCATCTTGCGCTACATAGTGTTTATCCGGCGTATCCAGCATGACACGCTGACCTTCACGGTGTAGGCGCGCCACGGTTTGTCCCAATGGCGCAAACAACAGGATTTCATCCGCCTCGGCACTATGTGTCCAGCGCACCGTGGCCGAAGATCGCTTGCCATCATGTTTGACTGCGATGCGCCCGGACATAACAAATGGCGCGTGTTCGACTTGCGCGGGGCGGGTAACATTCTGGGGGGCCGGTGGCGCGCTGGCGCAGCCAAGCAAGCCCAAGGAAAGCAGCCACAAAAAAATTAAACGAAATACTCTGTTAAACCCAAATAATCCATTAGGAAAAACAGCGTCATACCGGCGCAGGCCGGTATCCAGATGATTAACAAATTCCCACGTCAGTGGGACAACATCATGGTTTTGTCCGCTTCGCGGAGTGTATTTTATTGCTGGATTCCGGCCCCCGTATCGTGGTACGGGGCAGGCTCCGCCGGAATGACGGCCTAATGGATTTTTTGGGTTAAACATCAGGGCAGAAACTTCTTCACCACCGCCGTTAACACCGCATGATCTGGATACATCTTCAATGCCTGCTGCCATATCCTGGCCGCCTCTTCCTTGTCACCTTTCACCCACAGCACTTCACCCAGATGCGCGGCAATTTCAGGGTCGGGATTGACGGCATAGGCACGACGCAGGAACTCCTCACTCTTGGGCAAATTTCCCAAACGATAATGTCCCCAGCCCACGCTATCCATGATCGCGGCATCACCCGGGACAAGCTGGTAGGCTTTTTCCACCAACTTCATGCCCTCCTCCACGCGCTCGTTGCGATCCAGCAAACTGTAGCCCAGTGCGTTATAGCCGTGCGCGTAATCAGGCTGGGTCTGTATCAGTTTGCGTATCAATTGCTCAAAAATTTCATGCTTGCCCATCTGGTCGGCCAGCATCGCCGTCTCATACAGCAACTCGGGATGGTCGGGTAATTTTTCCAGACCTTGCTCCAGCAAGCGATAGGCCGCTTCCTGTTGCTTGGCATTACGCAATATCTGCGCCTCGAACAATATTAATTGCACGCGCTGCTGATTGCCCTGAGCGTCGGCTTGGTGCAGGACGCGGCGAGCTTCTTCCACCTTGCCCGCCTTATTGAGCAGATAAGCCGCGCGCAGCTGCGCAGAAAAGGCATACTCACCATCCGCCACCTTGCGATAGTTTTGCAGCGCTTCTTCTTCGTTTTTTTTCGCCTCGCTCAACTGGCCGAGGTAGTAGTACACCGCGTTCTGGTCTTTTTTGCCGTTAGCGAGGGCCTGCCGCAATTCCTTCTCGGCACGATCCAGCTCTCCCATCTCCAACGACAGCAAAGCTACTGCGAACGCCAGATCGGCATTGTCGGGATAACCGTCGAGCAGCAATTGGAATTCTGCGCGCGCTACCTGATACTGCTTCTGTCCCATCAGTGCACGCGCATAAAATATGCGTACCTCCCTGTTATTGGGATAAGACGCAAGATATTTTTTCAGCAGCCCCAGTGCCTGTTGCGGCGACTTATCTTGCAACAATTGCGCATTAAGCAATACCGCTTTATCCCATTCCGGATGCAAGTCATACGCCAGTCGCGCTTCCTCCACGGCTACATCGTGCTTGCCTGCTGCCTCAGCTAACTGTGCCAACGCCCATCGCGCTCCTGCCGCACGTGGATAAGGTTGTGCCAGTCCATGCAGGAAATCATAAGAAGCAGCCTTGTCGGGGAGGCGCGCGAGCATGGAATAAGCCTGAATAAAGGCCGCGTCAATATTGTCGGGATCTTTCGCCAACAAGCTCACCAGATGCGGGCGGGCATCATTCAGCTTGCCATCGCCCAGCAACAAGGTAACCAGCATCTGTTTGGCGCGCACTGAATCCGGCTCCAGCTCCTGCCATAGTTTGGATAGTTCTCTGGCCTTATCCAGTTGGCGCGACTCGAACGCCAGGTAGGTAGCGTAGCGCGCCACGCGCGGATCACGCGTGGTGTTGGCCATTTCCTGATAGGTCTGCACAGCCAACTCCGGCTTGCCCCGCTGCGCGGCCACATCGGCCAGCAGCAATCCGAACAGCACCTGCCCGGTCAGTTCCTGCCTGGGCAAGAATTGATCGGGCAGCTCCGCTTTATTTTCCTCTACCGCTTCAAATTGATCCACACGCTCGGTATCCTGCTGTGGCGCGTGAGCGCAGGCCGCCAGCAGTGGCAGTAAAAAAATAATCGTGTTGCGTTTTAAGCTCTTCATAAATTTAACCTTATGCGACTTTGTTCATGGGCATCTCTAAAAATCCAATTTTGCGAGCATCCGCTTCGCGGCTTGCCTGCTTACCCCACTTCGTCACCATACTGCGTTGCTCACAAAAAATTACTTCTTACATATCACATATGCTGCGTCGCAATTTTTCGCTCGCGCCTTGTCTGGCTTATAACCAGCCTGCGTGTGTTGTTGGGGCTTCAGCCCCTTACAACCACGGCGTGCCCCCTGCGGGTGAACTTGGCTACCGTCTTTTGGT
>JANPNS010000391.1:0-3668 GCA_031427575.1 Gallionellaceae bacterium | reverse complement strand
CAGACGCAGTTCGCCGGTTGAAACTTGTCCTTCTTTCCAATCAGGGCAAGGCGCAACGCAAACATCGTACTCTTGTTGTTCGCTCACGCAAGATAGCACCTCCTTTTTCGCATAATCTATTCCCGCCCATGCCCGTCCTTTCCATGTTGACGATCTTCGGCAAACGCCCTGGCCAATTCCGATTCCAAACCCTTCTGGCCGAATTCGTCGAGTAACAAAGTCCTAAATGCTTTGAATTGATGTTCAGGCAATGAAGCCTGAGCAAGCAACAAAGCCCGGTTCTTACGCCCATTTACCATATCCAGAACAATTTGAAGCGTTACCATTCGCCCAACCTCATTTCAGTCATGCGCCGCTTGACGTCCTGCTGCCATGTCAGCGGATCGTGGACATTATCAACCAGTCGCTTGAGGCGTTCGAAGGTTTCATCGACGTAGGCTTTCTCCTCGCCGGTTTGCAAACAGTCAATGGCTGCAACCCGCTTCAAGTAGCCGTAGATGCTGATGGCGATGCGCATCATGCGCTCATCTAACAGTCCGGCCATATCCAGCTCACGGACAACGCCGAGTCCTTCCATTTTGTTCACTTGCGCGGTCAGGTCTAACCACAGCGGATGCAACGGCCAGCGGGAGCGATTGCTGTCCTCAGTCTTGATGCGTAGAGAGGTGTGCTGTGTGACCAGCAGGCGCAGCAAATCGCCCTGGCGTTCCTTCAAATCTTCAAAGGTGCGGATACCCACAGACCGTAAGACCTGCTTGCGTACCTGCCATTCGATACGCCACACGTCATGGTCGATGCTCCATAGTTCGTAGAGCCATGTTTTATGGCTGGTTTCGTTGATTTCGTCGCATTTGTTATAAATGCGTAAAACAACGTCACCCGTGCCGAAGCGGAAAGTCTGTATCTTGCCGTGCTTGCGATGCTGGGCATCCTTGTCGGCCTGAGAGACAAAGCCGTCCTGATCAAAGTCAATGACTGGCAGATAATAGTCAAAAGTAAAATCCACCCGTGACAAGCTTTCAGGTCGATAGGGGCGCAGCCGCACCGATTCTGCCCATCGCAAGAACCGCTCATGCAGTCCCTGTGCGCCTTGATGCCACAGCGCAACGCTGCGGTAAGTGACGAAGAAGTTGGGTTTGTTGAATTCACCAAACTGGATGCTGAAAGCGTCGTTTTCAATCAGGAAGGGATAACCGCTGCCGGTGCCGTGTGAAGCCAGCATGAATTCTTCGCAGCCCAATTGAACTGGCTTGGGTTTGCGGGATTTGGACTGGCGTAATTCCTCTTTCTGCACGGCCAGCGCTTCATAATCCAGCAGACAGGCACCCTCGAAAAGTGCCAAATAGTAAGCACACTCAATAGTGTCATGGCCGCTGAGAAGCAGGTGGAAGGATGGGGAATCCATAATGCTTTACCGTGGCTCCCATGCCTTCCAAGAAACATCGAACAGGTTAGCGAGTTTCTTGTTACCCAGCTCTTTTTCAAGCTGGCGATAATGCTCGTTTGCTTTTTTCCGGTAATCAGCATTAGCGCCTACAGGCTCGACAAATGCTTGCCCCGGCTCATCTTCATCCGAGATTGGTTCATCCGAATACTGCAAGGGCGGCAACGATCCCTCGAAAGCCTCCAGTCCCACCTTGAGCAAATCCGTCATAATGTCCGTGCGGGTTTTAGTCGGGAACATGTCGCTTATGGCGTTGATGCGTGCCAGGATATGGACAGGCAGTCGAACCGATACCGCTTTATTTGCCAGCCGGCGGTCATCCATCGCACGCCATTGGTCGTAGAGTTTTGTGGTTTCCATATAATATATACATCCTACAAATATAATATGAACGTAATATATCACTTGAAAAAGGATTGTCAAGGCGTTTTTTTATCTGCTTGCCGACTGGTGATGCCGCCACGCACGTCTGCGCTGCGCGCGCGCATGCGCTGCGGCATCACCTTGTGAAATTCATGATGCAGGAGTAGCCTCTTATAAAGGCTTTCTTATTTTATGTATTTATAGCCCCCCGTGTTACATGAACGGGGAATAGGTGAATAGCAATAAATTTTATTAACCAGTCCCAATAAAAGATTAGGTTCTTTATTGGGGTCTACTTTACGTTAGGCAATTTAATTCACTTCAAGGAGTATTCTGAAATGGCAAAAAGACAAATTTTTTACAGCTTTCATTTCAAGAACGACGTAATGCGGGTTCAGCAAATTCGTAATATTGGCGCACTCGAAGACAATAAGCCTGTCTCCGCCAACGACTGGGAGGAAGTAAAGAAAAAGGGGGACGCAGGCATTGAGAAATGGATTGACGACAACATGAGCTATCGCTCATGTGTTGTTGTGTTGGTTGGCGAAGAAACAGCAAGTAGGCCTTGGGTCAAGTATGAAATTAAGAAGGCATGGAAAGATGGCAAGGGACTCGTGGGCATACATGTCCATAACTTAAATTGCCCGAATAATGGCAAGGGGAAAAAAGGCGTTAATCCATTCGATCAATTCACGGTCGGCGACAAAAAATTATCGAGCTTAGTTAACTGCTATGACCCGAGTGCAAGCGATACTTATGGCGATATAAAGAAGAACATTGAAACGTGGATAGAAAAGGCCATAGATCAAAGGAAATAGCATGAGCGAAGATGCAAAAAAAATCCTTTCCCTTGACGAAACATCTCCCTCGGTACAGGCACACCTTGGAATAATCCAAGGTGTTATCCAGCGCATGGCTACAAATAGCGCTGGATGCAAAACATGGTGCGTCACAATTGTTTCTGCAATTTTGGTCGTTGTTGCTGACAAACAAAATCCCAACTTGGCTTGGATAGCAGTATTTCCTACGGTTCTATTTGCTGCGCTTGATGCCTATTACTTGGCATTGGAAAAAGGTTTCAGAAACTCATACAACTCATTTATAAGGAAGCTACATAATGGCACGCTTGCGGCAGAAGACTTGTATTCCATTTTCTCGATTGGGAGTCAAAGCAGGCTTCAACTTGAGGCGTTGAAATCGTTTTCGCTTTGGGGTTTCTATTTGCCACTTATCATTCTTGCGGTAGTTGTAAAGTGCATAGTGGTTGTAAAAATTGCCTAACCCTGCATTCGAGCGGGACTGCGCAAAAGCGCGCAGCCCCTCAATTTGAACGTTAGATGCGCTTGCCTAAACAGCACCCAAAATTTCTTCCGCGTTTCTGTATTAAAAAATGTGGAGCGTATCCGCGACGGCATGTGAAATTGACACCTATGGATATGAAAAACTCATCATGCAACGGGATCATCAACGAGCACTCTGCGCACCTAACAACATGGTCAACAGCGACCTTCGCTCCGCTCATGCGCGTTACCTCCATCGTTATGCATGCAGCGAGTACGTGCAATGATTAGCGAGGCCGAGCCCAGAAATGAGTTTGATATTGAGCTTCCTCCAGGATTTGTAGTTTTCTGCGATATGGATGGGACCTTGATTGATACCGATCATGCGAACTATTTGTCCTACAGGAAAGCGGTCTTAGAAGTAACGCACGGGATGCATGATGTTCAACACTCTGCTGACAGGCTTAACAGGGAAAGCATGAAGAAACAACTACCCTATTTAAGTGATGAGGAATACGAAAAGATTGCTCGTCTCAAAGCCGAGTATTTCCCTGAATTCCTTTCCGAAACCAGAGTCAACA
>JANPNS010000390.1:0-4587 GCA_031427575.1 Gallionellaceae bacterium | reverse complement strand
CCCTGTCCAACTACGGTTTCTAGGATAATCCCAAACTATGCTCAACTTTACAACTTTGTACCCCATGGCCGCCCGCTGGTGGTTCTATCCGGTCCTGGTGCTACTCGCACTTGTCCTTGTGCCTTTGCTGCTTCTCTTGTTGGCAGCAATGTTAACCTACCCGATGTTGCCCTCGCTGGCTGCATTAACGGATTACCAGCCCAAAATTCCGCTGCGGGTATATAGCGCAGAAGGCGCGCTGATCGGCGAATTCGGTGAAGAACGTCGTGCGCTGGTGAAGATAGACGCGGTGCCCGAGCTGATGAAAAAAGCCATACTCGCGGCGGAAGATGACCGCTTCTACGAACACGGCGGGGTGGATTACAAGGGCGTACTGCGTGCTGCCTATTTCAATTTTACCTCGGGCGGTGCCAGGCAGGGTGCCAGTACCATTACCATGCAGGTGGCGCGCAATTTTTTTCTGTCCAAGGAAAAGGTATTTTCGCGCAAATTTAATGAGGTACTGCTGGCCTTCAAGATTGAGCATAACCTGACCAAGGACGAAATTCTCCAACTCTACATTAACCATATCTACCTGGGGCAGCGCGCTTATGGTTTTGCTGCTGCCTCGCAAACTTATTTCGGCAAGAGCCTGGATCAGCTCAGTATTGCCGAGATCGCCATGTTGGCCGGCCTGCCCAAAGCGCCTTCTGCCTATAATCCGGTGGTTAACCCCATGCGTGCCAAGTTGCGCCAAAGCTACGTTCTGCGCCGCATGCACGAGCGGGGTATTATCGATACCCAACAGCAGGAAACAGCAGAGCAGGAACCCCTGGCCACCAAGCGCGGTGGTTATCAGGATTTTGCGGTGAAGGCTGATTTTCTGGCGGAGATGGTCAGACAGGCGATCTATGAACGTTATCAGGAGGCCGCTTATACGCAAGGGATCAAGGTTTATACCACCATTCGTATGCCAGACCAGGCGGCGGCCTATGCGGCGCTGCGCAAAGGCGTGCTGGATTATGACCAGCGTCATGGTTACCGCGGCCCGGAAGGGTATATAGACTTGCGCAAGGTGAGCGGTGAAGAAAATCTGGAAGATGCGTTACAGGAGGTTGCCGAAAGCGATGACCTGGTTCCCGCCGTGGTGCTGGAGGCTAATCCAAATTCAATCCGCGCTTACGTCAAGGGCGGCCAGATGGCCGAGATTAGCGGCGAAGGATTGAAATTTTCCCAGGTCAAACCGGGTGATAATGTTGCGCTGAACCGGCGTATCCGTGCCGGTTCGCTAATTAGAGTGCAGAAAAACGAAACAGGCACCTGGCAAATTGTCCAGCTACCCCAGGTAGAAGGCGGGTTTGTTTCCGCCAGCCCGCGCGATGGAGCCATCTACGCCCTGGTTGGCGGTTTTGACTTTAGCCTTAATCAGTTTAACCACGTTAGTCAGGCATGGCGCCAACCTGGATCGAGCTTCAAGCCGTTTATTTATTCTGCCGCATTGGAAAAGGGTTTTACCCCTGCCTCCGTGGTCAACGATGCGCCTCTGACCGACGCGCCGCTGATGGTTGATACTGAAGAGGCTATCAACCAAGTCTGGCAACCAAAAAATTATGATGGCATATTTGAAGGCCCGATACGCATGAGGCAGGCGCTGGTCAAGTCCAAGAACCTGGCTTCCGTCCGCATTCTGCAAGCCATTTCGCCCCAATATGCGCAAGACTACGTTACCAAGTTTGGCTTCGAGGCCGCCAAGCATCCGCCTTACCTCACCATGGCACTGGGCGCCGGTTCGGTCACGGCCATGCAAATGTTGGCGGGCTATTCCGTGTTCGCCAATGGCGGCTTTCGCGTCACCCCTTACTTCATCCAGCGCATCGAGGATGCCAACGGCAACGTGCTGGATAAGGCCGCGCCAGTTGTGGCCGCCGAGACCGCCGAACAGGTTATTGATGTGCGCAATGCCTACACTATGGTCAACATGATGCAGGACGTGGTGCGTCATGGCACCGCTTTCCGCGCCATGCAGCTTGGCCGCCAGGATTTGGCGGGCAAGACCGGCACCACCAGCGACGCAATGGATGCCTGGTTCTGCGGTTTCCAGCCCACCGTGGCAGGCATTGCCTGGCTTGGCTTCGATACCCCGCGCAGCCTGGGCGAGAGGGAAACTGGGGGCGGGGCAGCATTACCGATATGGATGGACTACATGGGGAAAATTCTCAAGGGGGTGCCGGAGGCTGTCTATACCATGCCGGCAAACATGGTGGCAGAGCACATTAGCAATGATGGCCTGCTGGATGAGGATAGCAAGTTGGTAGAATATTTTTACCAGGAAAATTTGCCGCAAAAAAAGGAAAAATCGCTCATTGAAACCATTATTGATCAACTATTCTGATCTGAGGGGAGCTTCTAAAAATCCAGAGTTCGCCCAAATGCCCCACAAGGGGACGCCGATCCGCTACGGGCAAGTGCAGCCCGTGCGGAGTCGTCAGCAAGGCTCGGAAATAATTTTAGTTCTGGCTAACCTAAAGGTTACCCTACACTGAAACTACGTTTTGCAGCGCCGCATATGGGTTACATGTGGGCAAGAAATTTTTTTACGCAACGCGGCATAACCAGCGACTTGGCTGTCGTCTTTTGACAGCTTAGTCGAATGGCTAGTAGTTACATCAGTTGGGATACAACGAAGGGCACCTCTAAAAATTCAAAATCCTAAGCCAGGCAAGGCGCGAAAGAAAGTCCGCGCAACCCATCTATTTTGATATGTAAGCGTTAAAATTTATTGAGCAACGCAGCATCGCGACGGGGTTTGGATTTTTAGAGGTGCCCCGAAGTTGCTGTGTAGGCTAACCTTCAGGTTATGCCGGAACTAAAATCTGGCTTTTTAGAGGTTCCCTGAGATGAACAAAGACCGTTTGCATCGTCGTGACCTGATGCGCGAACAGCTCGCGCATCAGGCCGCGCGCCTGATGGCCGAAGGCGGCATTACCGATTACGCCTTTGCCAAACGCAAGGCAGCCAGGCAAATGGGCGCAGCAGACACGCAGCATCTGCCCAGTAATGAAGAGGTTGAAGCGGCACTGCGAAGTTTTCGCATGCTATTCCAGAGCGGCAGTCACCCAGCCATTCTTCATCAGCTCCGGCATGAGGCGCTCACCGCAATGCGCTTGCTGGAGCCTTTCCGCACTTATCTTACTGGCTCCGTGCTGAATGGCACGGCAGGCGAACAATCCGACATTAACCTGCTGGTCTACTCCGACGACGAAAAAGCCGTGATGATGTTTTTGCTCAACCATAAGCTGCCGTTCGAAGGCGGCGAGTGGCATGTACATCTGCTGGGCAGGGAGCAAACCGTACCCAGTTTTTCCCTGCAAACCGAATCCGGCGTGCCTATCCATATCGCGGTGTTACCTGAGAATGCAAGAAATAGCGGCAGCCGCAAGCCGGAAACTCATGCGGATATTGCCGCAGTTGAAGCCTTGCTGGCGGCAAGCGCAGGAAACTATACATAGCGACATAAATCTACTGATGGGCGCCTCTAAAAATTCAAAATCCTAAGCGAGACAAGGCGCGAGCAAAAAATTGCGACGCCGCATATGTATGATATGTAAGGAGTAATTTTTTGTGAGCAACGCAGTATCGCGACGGAGTTTGGATTTTTAGAGGCGCTCTAAAGCTGATGCGGAATTGTCAGGGCGGTGCTCGCGATCCTCATGTACTGACGTGTACACTCCGGTCGCTGTGCTCCGGCCTCCCCCACCCCCAAACCGCTCGCTACGATTTCTGTCGCTATGTACAGCACTCTCTGCCCGGAAGTGCGATACATATTGCGCAAGACGCTGGCAAGCAGCACAAGCGGCCTGGCGCTGCGGCGATTCGGTATAATGCGGTACTTATGGAACAAACCGCCACCGAAAAAATCATGTTCTCATCCCTCAAGCTCGATCCGCAGATTCTGCGCGCCATCGAGGAGCAGGGCTACACCGAGCCCACACCCGTTCAGGCGCAGGCCATTCCGCACATACTGGCTGGCCGCGACTTGATGGCCATGGCGCAGACCGGCACCGGCAAGACGGCGGCGTTTACCTTGCCGCTGTTGCAGCTGCTGCTGCCGCATGCCAGCAACAGCACCTCGCCCGCGCGTCACCAGATACGCGCGCTGGTTCTGGCGCCGACGCGGGAACTGGCGATACAGGTAGAGGAAAGTATAGACACCTATTCCAAGCATGTATTGTTGCGTTCCACCGTGGTGTACGGTGGCGTTGATATCAAAACGCAGAAGCCGGCGCTGATGAAAGGCGTGGAAATTCTGGTGGCAACACCCGGCCGCTTGCTGGATCATGTGGAAAGCAAGAATCTGATGCTCAATCAGGTGCAGGTGCTGATACTGGACGAGGCCGATCGCATGCTGGACATGGGCTTCATGCCCGATCTCAAGCGCATCCTTACGCTGTTGCCGAAGAAGCGCCAGACCCTGCTGTTCTCAGCCACATTTTCCGACAGCATTAAAAAACTGGCGCATGATTTTTTGGTCAATCCGGTCACCGTCGAAGCGGAGCGCCGCAACACGACCGCAGAAAACGTCAAGCAATCGGTGTTGCTGGCCGACCA
>JANPNS010000389.1:0-2176 GCA_031427575.1 Gallionellaceae bacterium | reverse complement strand
CATGAGGCAGCCGATATTGGCGGTAACGATCTGGGCAGGATCGCCGGACTCCAGTGCTGTCAGCTTGTTTTTCAACAGCTGCTGTGACAGTTCCGGTTGCAAGATGGAATAGGTGCCCGCTGATCCGCAGCACAGATGGGCATCTGGAACAGCATTCAATTCAAAGCCCGCAGCGACCAGAATTTTTTCCACTACACCGCGAATTTGCATGCCATGCTGCAAGGTACAAGGGGAGTGGAAAGACAATTTCGATTCTTTAGGATTGAGTGTCGAGTTGCTGAAGAGAGATGCTCCCTTGTCCATCTCAGCAGCGAGTATTTCACCGATATCCCTGGTCAATTCCGAAATGCGCGCTGCTTTTTCCGCATATACCGGATCATGCTTCAGCAGATGCCCATATTCCTTTACCGTGACGCCGCACCCGCTGGCAGTCATGACGATGGCTTCCACCCCATGCTCGATAATACTGTCCGCCTTATTTTCCACATATGGCCACCAGGCATCCACATTGCGGCGCATGTAATTCAGTCCTTCCTGTTGGGCATTGAGATGATATGAGACCGCACCGCAACACCCCGCATTCTCCGCCTTGACTAGTGAGATACCGAGCTTGTCCAGCACGCGTGCGGCGGCGCTGTTGATATTCGGCGCCAGCACAGGTTGTACGCAGCCATCCAGCACCAGCATTGTGCGTGTGTGCCGCGTCGCAGGCCACGTTCCCGGGGTGAGCGCTGCTGGCGGTATTGAGAGTTTAAGTTTGCTCGGCAGCAATGGACGGACAAGCCGTCCCAGTTTGAGCAGCGAGGCGAATACGCCAGAATCAGGTAATGTTTGGCGCAATGCGTATCTCATGGCGCTGGCTCCCACGGTGCGCCCCACCTGTTTTTCGACAATCCCACGGCCGATATCCACCAGTCGGCCATAGCGCACTCCGGATGGGCAAACTGTCTCACAGGCACGGCAAGTGAGGCAGCGATCCAGATGCAACTGGGTTTTTTGCGTGACCGGCTGACCTTCCAGCACCTGCTTAATCAGATAAATGCGGCCGCGCGGACTATCCAGTTCATCACCCAGCAACTGATAGGTCGGACAAGTGGCCAGACAGAAACCGCAGTGCACACAGGCACGTAATATTGCTTCTGCTTCTTGTCCTTCAGGGGAATTCTTGATGAAATCGGCGAGATTGGTTTGCATTTTTATAATCCCGGATACATCCGGCCAGGATTGAGTGTTCCCATCGGGTCGAATTTCTCTTTCAGGCATCGGTGGATATTCATCATCTCCGGTGCGAGCGGATGAAACGCGGCTGCGGATGATTCGCCACTGCGAAACAGTGTGGCATGGCCACCTGCGGCCTTTGCCACCACGCGCACAGTCTCTGCATCCACCTCTGCGTCGCTTATCTGCCAGCGCAGCGCTCCTCCCCACTCAATCAATTGTTGCCCCGGCAAAGATAGTGGCGGCGTAGTCGATTTCATGGATAAGCGCCATAGTGACTTGCCAGGCTGAAAAAATATGTGGGTCTGTTCGCGCACCGATTGCCAGAAGGCTGCACCCTCAGCCATTTCCTCACCGCCCAGTTTCGCATGAGCTGCCCGCACCGCGGCAGCGGCACCGGAAAGCCGCAGGGTGAGCGCGTCATTGCAAAAACAAGTTGCGGAAATCGGCAGTGGTTTACCTGCCCATAGATTCATCTTTTCGATCGCTTCAGCTTCTTTCATCTGCAGGCTTAGCGTCATTTCCATTGGCGGCAGCGGCAGTATCTTGAGCGAAACCTCCAGCAACAAACCCAGTGTTCCCATCGAACCTGTCATCAAGCGCGAAATATCGTAGCCTGCGACATTTTTCATAACCTGTCCGCCGAAACGCAAATCATCCCCCCTGCCGTCGAGCATGCGCACACCCAGCACAAAGTCGCGTACTGCGCCGACGGATGCCCGGCGCGGACCAGACAACCCGGTGGCAACACAACCACCGAGCGTGGCAGCAGCACCAAAATGCGGCGGCTCGAAAGCCAGCATCTGGCGATGCTTGTGTAATTGCGCCTCCAGATCAACCAGGCGGGTACCGGCGCGAGCAGTCACCACCAGCTCGGTTGGTTCGTAAGCGACGATGCCACTGTAAGCCGTGACATCAAGCATACTGATGTTTTGCCCGATAATAGGATTGCCATAAA
>JANPNS010000388.1:0-2735 GCA_031427575.1 Gallionellaceae bacterium | reverse complement strand
GGCCAGTACGCCCAGCACCACTTGCGCCACCATCTCGGCGACGAAGGCACCGATGCCCCGGCCATTTCGTCCGTCATTCTTGAGCAGTACGCGATCTACCAGAATGCCAAACAATTTGGCGAAGAAAATGACAAAGGTATTTACCACGCCTTGAATCAGCGCCAGCGTGATCATGTCACCGTTGGCGACGTGGCTGATTTCGTGCGCCAACACAGCCTCGGTTTCGTCACGGCTCATGTTGCGCAACAGGCCGGTGCTGACCGCTACCAAAGCGTTATTCCGATTCCAGCCAGTAGCAAAGGCATTGACGTCCGGCGCATCATAGACCGCCACTTCCGGCATACCGATGCCCGCCGCTCGCGCCTGCTTGCCCACCGTGTCCAACAGCCAGTGTTCGGTCGGATCTGTCGGGTCAGTGATTACCTTCGCACCGACCATGCGCTTGGCCGACCACTTGGACATGAACAGTGAAATAATCGAACCGGCAAAACCGATCACAACGGAAATAGTCAACAGCGCATTAAAGTTGATCTGGCCGCTCTGGTCGAGCACCTTGTCCACACCGAGCAGGCGCAAGGTGACGCTGATGACCACAAGCACCGCCATGTTGGTCAGGATAAACAGGGTAATACGTTTCATGACTATTTCTCCACTAGGTAAAAAAGCACATCAAATAAAATCTGGAAGCAGCTCTATTGCCGAGGTCTGTATATTAGGGTGACCCACGAAGATTTCAAGGGGCGGTACAGCAATGGTAAACTTGCCCGCAGTTCGAATACACCAATAAGAAAAAGTTTCCCGAGGAGAATTATATGCAGGAATGGCTCAATCATCCGGCAATACAAAGTGGCCTCGCTCCCTTCGTCGCGGCTCTGCTAGTGGCTGAACTATTGCAGCGGTCGCGTTTAAGCGGGCTGGCCATCATCGCCGGGTTTGCCGTGACTGTTTATCTGGCCAGCAATTTTTCCATAGATCCACTCACCGCCTCGCGCAAGATCGTGTGGCTGGGGATTGTTTCCAGCCTGGTCGGTGTGGTGCTGGCCTGGTTTAATTGGTCGCTGTGGCGCCCTGTGTTCGGCGTACTGGCTGGCTCTGCCGCGATCTGGGTCGGGCTGCCCATATTGCAGCGTCAGCCCCTGGAGGTGGCCATGCAATGGGGTGCGGGTTGTGCACTTTTTGCCGCGTGGCTGGTGTTCTGGATGGATGCGTTGCATGAAGACCCGGTACGCGCCGGGAGTGCAGGCATGGCACTGGGGCTGGGAACGGGGGGAGCGGCATTGCTCGGCGGTTCCGCTTTGCTCGGCCAGTTCGGCCTGGCTGTGGGCGCAGCAGCGGGTGCTTATCTGTTGATTCAACTGATTAGCAATAGCCGATTGCCCTGTGGCCGCTGCTATACGCTGCCTCTGTCCTTGATCTGCGCGCTGGTTGGTGGTCTCGCGGTACTCACCACGCAACTACCGTGGTATGCCTTGGCACCGCTGGCCGCGATTCCGCTGGCCGCAAAAATTCCGGTTTCCGAAAAGCCGACACTGTGGGTACAATCGCTGCTGCTGTCTGTTGCCACCTTGGCGTGTGCCGCAGGTGCTGTGTATCTAACCTGGCGCGTAGCCGGTGCGCCACCGTTTTAATCCTTAAGGAGAAATTCATGCTGAACCGCAATTGCATTGCCGTATTACTGTTCGCAAGTTTACCGGGGATTGCGCACGCGGCGGAATCCTACACCATTGATCCGGCCCACACCTACCCCCACTTCAGCGTCAGCCATCTCGGTTTTTCCACCATGCAGGGACGTTTCGACAGAAGCAGCGGCAAAGTGACGCTGGATCGAGCCGCCAAGAAGGTACGGTAGAAATAGCTATCGATGCCGGTTCCATCAGCACCGGATGGGCCAAGCGCGACGAGCATTTGAGCGGGCCGGACTTCTTCAACGCCGCCGAATTTCCCACGGTCACTTATAAATCAAGCGCAGTGAAATTCAAGGGCGACAACCCCTCCAGCGTCGAAGGCACCCTGACCCTGCTGGGCGTAAGCAAGCAAGCCGGTCACCCTCAGCATTGATGCATTCAAGTGCGGCATCAACCCGATGAACAAGAAAGAACTGTGCGGCGCGGATGTAAGCGCGCAGATCAAGCGCTCGGACTTCGGCATGAAATACGGCCTGCCGGGCGTAGGGGACGACGTCAAGCTGGTGTTTGAGATCGAAGCTTACAAAGACTGAAGCATAGCCTCCTTGCAATCCGGAAAGGCGAGCAGATCACCATGCATAAACTTTGTTGCTGGTCGATGCTGCTCGCCGCAACCTTGCCGTTTCCCACCTGCGCTACCGAGAGCTACACGATTGATCCCGAGCATAGTGACCTGCGCTTCAGCATCAGCCATTTTTTGTTCTTGACCACGCATGGGCGCTTCGACAAGATCAGCGGCAAGGTGACGCTGGATCGCGTTGCCAAAAACGGCGCGGTGGGCATAGACATCGAAGCAAGCTCGGTCAACACCGATCACGCCAAACGTGACGAAAATTTGCGCTCACCGAACTTTCTCAACACCACCAAATATCCCCTGATCGGCTATCAATCAAGTGCCATTCAATTTGTCAACGATACCCCGGCCAGCGTGGAAGGCAAGCTTACCCTGCTGGACGTGACCAAGCCGGTGACCCTCACCATCAATAACTTCAAGTGTGACACTCGCCCGACGGACATAAAGGAACTGTGCAGCGCGACCGCCAGCGCGCA
>JANPNS010000387.1:0-6522 GCA_031427575.1 Gallionellaceae bacterium | reverse complement strand
GGGGCGACTGTCGCCACTGGACGGAATTGGCGCACGTGAATTGAATTTGGAGCGATTACTCAAGCGCGCACAGGAGCAGCCATGCGAAGTAATGCTGGCCACCAATTTCACCGTAGAAGGAGATGCCACAGCGCATTACATAGCTACCTTGTTGTGTGCGCAGGGGATCAAGGTAACGCGCATCGCGCGTGGCTTGCCGGTGGGGGGTGAACTGGAATATGTGGACAGTGGCACACTGGCGCAAGCCGTACTGGAACGGCGCGAGGTGGTGGGATGATCGAACAGAAAGAACAGCAAGCGCAACCCGGCGAGCGGCTGCAAAAAATGCTGGCGCAAGCCGGTCTGGGCTCGCGCCGCGCCATGGAAGAATGGATTTCTGCCGGGCGAGTCACATTGAACGGGGAGATGGCGACACTGGGCATGCGTGTAGTTGAGGGCGATGTGGTGCGCGTAGATAAGCGCATTGTTCACTTCAAAGCACAGGGCAGCAGTTTGCCCCGGGTATTGCTCTATCACAAACAGGAAGGCGAGATCGTCAGCCGCGATGACCCGAAAAAGCGCGCCAGCGTGTTCGACAAATTGCCCAAGTTGCGCGGCATGAAATGGATTGCCATTGGACGCCTGGATTTCAATACCAGCGGGCTGTTGATTTTTACCACTTCTGGCGATCTGGCCAACCGCCTGATGCATCCGCGTTTCGAAGTGGAGCGCGAATATGCGGTGCGTTTGCAGGGAACTATGACCGAAGAGCAGATGCGGCAGATGGTTAATGAAGGTATCACACTGGAAGATGGGCCGATAAAGTTTGAAAAGTTGCTGGATGAGGGCGGTGAAGGCTATAACCACTGGTATCGCCTGATGGTGAAGGAAGGGCGCAACCGCGTGGTGCGCCGCACCTTTGAAGCGCTGGGTTTGCCGGTCAGCCGTCTGATGCGCGTGCGCTTCGGTATCGTCAATCTGCCGCCGCGCTTGAAGCGCGGCATGCTGGCAGAGCTCGGCGTTGGTGAAGTGTCGGCTGTACTTGATTGGGTCGGCATGGGAGTGCAGCCGGTCATTGAAAAAAAATCTGAACACCATGGATTCGCCAATGCGGTAAAGGGTGCAGATAACACCGAGCATGCAGCGCACAAAACCGGTAAAACTGGCACGAGGCCAGTTGCTATACCTCGTGCAAAAAAAAATATGTCTCGCACTGGTTCATACTTGAAAGCAAAAGTTGGTACTAAGCTCTGACCACAACTTAAGCTTTAGGGCACCTCTAAAAATTCAAACTCCGCCGCGATACTGCGTTGTCCAAGAAATTTTAACGCTTACATTCCTGTCCTGAGCTCAGTCGAAGGGTCAAACATATGCGGCGCGGTAAAATTTCTTTCGCGCCTTGTCTCGCTTAGGATTTTGAATTTTTAGAGGTGCCCTTTACAAAGTGTGGGCGGGACTACAGAATTCACGTCTAATGATTAAGCAATAACGCTACAATAGACAAACAAGCAAACACATCGGATCAAGGTCGAATGGAAGAAAGTGGCAAAAAAACCATAATCTGCAGCGTGTTGTTCCTGGATATTGTGGAATATTCAAAAAAATCAGTTTCCGGGCAAATTGCCCTGAAAGAGGGTTTCAATGGCATTTTGTCAATTGCAATTCGCGATGTGCCGATTGATGACCGCATCATTTTGGATACAGGGGATGGCGCGGTAATCAGCTTTTTAGGTGATGTTGAGGATGCGCTAAAGGTGGGGTTGGTCATGCGTGCCAGCCTGCTCAGTGTGAGCGCGCGCATGGATCCTCCCTTGCTGGTGCGTATGGGCATCAATCTTGGACCGGTTCGCCTGGTCAAAGATATTAACGGGTTGCCCAACATTGTAGGCGATGGCATCAACGTGGCTCAGCGTGTAATGGGGTTCTCAGATCCCGGCCAGATATTGGTTTCGCACTCTTACTATGATGCTGTTTCGCGGCTATCGCAGGAATATGCCGGAATGTTCCATTTCGAGGGTTCGCGCACTGATAAGCACGTGCGCGAGCATCAAGTTTACGCAATCGGTTACCCGGGCGAATTTTCTGCGACCCAGAAGCGCATGACGCTTGGCACCAAACCTAATGTGGCCATTAGATTGGAGCACTTGCTGTCAAATACCCAATACTATAGCCGGATTGCCAAGCAGCGACTTGATGCCTGGACGCGGCTTGCGTTCACCACCTTTCGCAATGCTTCCACAAAGCAGCGTGTGCTGTACATGGCCGTGTTGACCATCCCACTGGCATTGCTGATCGTGCTAGTGGCAATAATTGCGCCTAGCCCTGTAGTGCCTGCGCTACCAGTGGCAGAGACATCGACCCAGAATGCGGAAAATATACAATCTGCTGCTTCCGCACAGGAAGCGCCCAAGCAACTTCAGGCCATGCAGGAAAGGCCACGCAAAAAGAGTGCCCGCATCCGCACGCTGGAAGAAACCACAGTGATCAATTCCGGCGCCCCGGCGCGGGTGAGTCTTGCAGTCACCCCTTGGGGAGAAATCTATCTCGATGGTAGAATGCAGGGTGTCAGTCCGCCTTTGACGGAATTGGAGGTGGCGCCAGGAATGCATGAAATCGTTATTCGTAACACCACATTTCCGCCGTATAGGAAGATATTCCGGGTCAAGGAGAGCGGAGTAATAAAGATCAAACATAAATTCAAGTAACCAATCGATTTAGGAGTTCAGGATGCAGGGTGCTCGCATGATGTTGTTTGGAACCTTGGCAGCACTCTTGTTATCCGCCTGCGGCTCGCTGGGCGTGTGGGGTGGGCCAAGCCAGAATGGCCATGCCGAACAGGATCTGGAGCAAGCAGTGCAGATTTATGAAGATGGCGATTATCCTACAGCCATTGTAATACTGCAGCATGCGCTGCAAAACGGCTTGCGCAGCAAGTACGATCAAGCGCGGGCATATAAATATTTGGCTTTCATACATTGTACTTCTGAGCGCGAAAAGCAATGTCGTGACGCCTTCAAGAAGGCATTTGAGATAGACCCTGCTTTCAATCTGCAGCCAGCGGAGGCGGGGCATCCGGTGTGGGGCCCCGTGTTTCGGAGCGTTCAAAGCAGTAGATCAGACAAATAATCCACTTAAGTTGGTAACAACCATGATCAGCCAGTTGGGACGATATGAGATTGTCGGCGAGCTCGGTCAGGGCGCGATGGGTGTCGTCTATAAAGCGAGAGATCCCCTAATCGACCGCATAGTCGCAATCAAGACCATCAACCTGGCCTTGGCGATGGAGGAAAAAGAAGAATATGAGGGACGTTTCTATCAGGAAGCCAAGGCGGCAGGTCGTCTGAGCCATCCCAACATCGTCACCATTTATGATGTGGGCAAAAGCGATGACATTGCCTATATTGCCATGGAGCTCCTGGAGGGCCGCGAGTTGCGCGACATCCTGAATGATGGACAGCGCTTGCCGGTTGATGAGGTTCTCGCCATCGTGATTCAAGTAGCACGGGGCTTGGCCTATGCGCATGAAAAGGGGATCGTGCATCGCGATGTAAAGCCATCTAACATCATGGTGGTACATGATGGGCATGCAAAAATAACTGATTTTGGCATCGCTCGCATGGCATCTGCTGGCGTGCGTACCCAAACTGGCATGGTGCTCGGCTCACCCAAATACATGTCTCCTGAGCAGGTGATGGGCAAACTGACCGATCAGCGCTCAGACATATTCTCACTCGGCGTCATGCTGTATGAAATGCTCACCGGCCAGGCGCCGTTTATCGGCGAGAATGTTAACGCCATCATGTATCTAACCCTGAATTCGACACCGGCAGCGCCAGGCACCTTGAATCCGACTGTGCCCGATATGCTAAATTTTATTGTGGCCAAGGCTCTGGCTAAAGGATTGGACAACCGCTACCAGAATGCCAAGGAATTCGCCAATGATTTACGCGCCTGCCGTGACACTTTGCCACGCACCAGTGCGCTGGCTAATGTGAGCCAGCCTCAGCCAGCAGCAAACAGCCAGCTACTGAATGCCATACGAGCCGTCGGGCGAGAAGAGGCGGACGCGGATGAGTCCAGGCCGGTAGCGACCATGGGTTTGTCTGCGGCATTTGATTCATTCAGCGCCACCATGCGACTGGCAGCGTTGACCGGCTCTAACGAGGAAAATGCGGAGATTTCCAGAACATTAAAGATGTTGCGCCCCAGTATGGAGGTTATTAATCAGGCTGCGCCTGGCACCAAGTCACCCAACGTTTCAGCGCCACCTGTTTTCGCACAGCAGGTGCAGCAGCGCAACACCGAGCATGCCATTGAAAAAAACGGAAGCTTGTTGCTGATCCTGATTACATTGTTGGTGCTGGTTGGTCTGGCCGCAATCTTTCTTTTGCGCTGATTTCCTGCATGCTGTGAAGTGACTATGCAGCGGCAATTCAATTTTCAGTCTTCCAGTTATCTTGCGCTCGCACTCATTGCTATGCATAGTGCTGCCATAGTGTCTCTGTGGGCATTGGCCTTGCCATTCTGGACACATGTGACGCTGGTTTTGTTGTTGCTGGCTAGCCTGCTACACCATTTGCAGCGAAATGCCTGGTTGTCCGCGCCGTCATCAAATGTATCTTTATTGCTGGATGGGGATCGAATTGTGCTGACTGCGCGCAGTGGGGAGAAAATAGCTGGTAAGGTAATGCCCGATAGCCTGATTTCACCATTACTCACCGTGCTCAAAATTTTACCGCAAGACGCACACTGGGCGCGCTGCGTCATTATTTTTCCAGGCTGCATGGAAAATGAATCCTTTCGGCAGCTAAGGGTATGTTTGAAGTGGGGGTGCTAGTAATTGTGTGGACGGATCGAGCACGGTCGGGATAGCTTGCGGCAACGTATCGGGATAGTCCTTGCTGTAGTGCAGGCCACGGCTTTCATGCCGAGCCAGCCCGCTTTGCACGATGAGATCGGCGCTTAATACCAGGTTGCGCAACTCCAGCAAATCGGAAGTGACATGGAAGTTAGTGTAGTACTCATTGATTTCTTCATGCAGCAATTTTATCCTGTGCTGCGCGCGCTGCAGCCGTTTGGTGGTGCGCACTATGCCGACATAGTCCCACATGAAGCGGCGCAGTTCGGCCCAGTTATGCGCGATGATAATTTCCTCATCGGCATCGGTTACGCGGCTTTCATCCCACTGCGGTAGAGGAATGAACGGGCTGGATGGTTTGGCCAGAATGTCGCGCGCGGCAGCGTCGGCGAATACCATGCATTCCAGCAGCGAGTTGCTGGCCAGGCGGTTGGCACCATGCAGGCCGGTATGGGCAGTTTCGCCGACGGCGTACAGGTTGGCCAGATCAGTCCGGGCATTCAGGCCGGTCATTATTCCCCCGCAGGTATAGTGCGCTGCCGGCACTACCGGGATAGGCTGGCGAGCAATGTCTATGCCCAGCGTCAGGCAGCGCGCATAGATGGTAGGGAAATGCTCCTGAAGGAATTCTTGTGGCTGGTGTGAGATATCCAGGTATACACAGTCCAGACCGAGTTTTTTCATTTCGAAGTCAATGGCGCGCGCCACGATGTCGCGCGGGGCAAGCTCAGCGCGCTCATCATGCCACGGCATGAAGCGGGTGCCATCAGGCAGTTTCAGGATACCACCCTCGCCGCGCACAGACTCGGAAATCAAAAAGGATTTGGCGTGCGGGTGGTACAAACAGGTCGGATGAAACTGGATGAATTCCATGTTGGCCACGCGGCATCCGGCACGCCAGCCCATGGCAATGCCATCGCCGGTGGCAGTATCCGGGTTGGTCGTATAAAGATACACCTTGCCGGCGCCTCCAGTAGCCAGGATAGTGTCATGTGCGGCGATGGTACTGACTTCGTCGTTCTGGCTGTTGAGCGCGTAAGCGCCGTAGCAGCGATTGTCCTGATAGCCAAGTTTGTTACCTGTGATCAGGTCAATGGCGATGGTGTGTTCCAGTAGTGTAATGTTGGGGTGAGCGAGAGCCTTGCTGGCGAGCGTTTCCTGTACCGCGTGGCCGGTAGCATCGGCAGCATGTATGATGCGGCGATGACTGTGTCCACCTTCGCGGGTCAGATGATAACCTGTGTCAGTACTGATATCGCGCGTAAATGGCACGCCTTGGGCGATCAGCCAGTCGATCGCAGGTTTGGCATGTTCGACAACATAGCGCGTGGTGGCGGGGTCACATAGCCCGGCACCCGCGATCAGAGTGTCCTGTATGTGTTCGGCCAAAGAATCTTCTTGCGACAAAACTGCGGCGATACCACCCTGCGCCCAGACGCTCGCACCATCCAGCAATGATTTCTTGGTAATAACAGCGACTTTCTGCTGGTCGGCAAGTTTCAGTGCCAACGACAGACCGGCCAGCCCACTACCTATAATTAAAGTGTCAAATTGCATCGCGCCAGCTATCCGGTTGGTTATCCGAAGAAAAAATGATAAATACTTTGGTGCTGAGGAGCAAAGTCACAGGCCAAGCTTAATAAACGAGGACGATGCCTGACAAGGTTTATACAGGATTTGGACTA
>JANPNS010000386.1:0-3835 GCA_031427575.1 Gallionellaceae bacterium | reverse complement strand
GGAGAGGGGGCTGCCACAAGGGGAGAGGGGGCTCCCACAAGGGGAGAGGGGGCTGCCAGGGAATGGGGCTGGCAATATGTTTTCCCATCGAAAAATTTATCAGTTGATCCGCGTTCCGGCAAGACCCGCCGCCATCATGTGGATGAAAAGGGTGTGCAACGTGCAGTGAAGCAGGCAGTGCGCGATGCAGGCTTGTCAAAACCTGCCACACCACACACCTTGCGCCATTCTTTCGCCACGCATCTGTTGCAATCCGGTTACGATATTCGCACGGTGCAGGAGTTATTGGGGCATTCCGATGTGAGTACGACAATGATATACACGCATGTGTTGAATCGGGGCGGTAAGGGTGTGCTGAGTCCGTTGGATAATCTTTGAGGTTATACCCCCTCTCCCTAACCCTCTCCCGCGAGGGGAGAGGGGATGCGCCTCTATTGACCGATAACAGGAGGAATTAAGTTGAGTACTTGTATGGAATTTTCCCCCGATTGCCGCCTGTGCCCACGCCTGGCAAATTTTCTGGATGAGGTGCGTCTGGCGCAGCCGGATTATTTTGCCCGTCCTGTGCCATCTTTCGGTGATGCGCAAGCGCGCTTGCTGATAGTGGGGTTAGCGCCCGGCATGCATGGCGCGAACCGCACCGGGCGGCCATTTACTGGTGATTTTGCCGGCAATTTGTTGTATTCCACGTTGCATCAGTTTGGTTTTGCCAGTCATCCGAAGCCACTGAATGCTGAGAACAACGCCAACGCCGAGCTGAGTTTGCGCGATTGCCGCATTACCAATGCGGTGCGTTGCCTGCCGCCGCAAAACAAACCGGAGCCCGCCGAGGTAAAGCAGTGCAATGGCTATTTGACCGCTGAGCTGGCCGGGTTGCCGCAAGGCGCGGCTGTGCTGGCCTTGGGCACGGTGGCACATCTGGCGGTGTTGCGTGCACTGGGCTTGCGCGCGAAGGATTATGGGTTTGCGCATGGTGCAACGCACGCGCTGCCGAATGGTCTCAAGTTCTATGACAGCTACCATTGCAGCCGCTACAATACTCAGACCAAGCGCCTGAACGAGGTGATGTTTCATGAAGTATTCAGCGCCATAACCGGATACCTGTCCTCACTTGAACCGAGATCTTCCATTAGAAAATTCAACTGGCTTCCCCCTTTGGAAAAGGGGGATCGAGGGGGATTTTAGTATCCGCTCGATGTTCAAATCCCCCCTAGCCCCCCTTTTCCAAAGGGGGGAATGCCTGTTGCAGCAAGATTTACGCCTAATGGAAAATCTCGGTTGAACCCAAGCGACTTCGACCCTAAGCAATTCATCGCCAGCCTGCCTCTGCTGCCGGGGGTGTATCGCATGCTGGATAAAAATGGACAGGTGTTGTATGTGGGCAAGGCCGCACAGTTAAAAAAACGCGTCACGTCGTATTTCCAGAAAGCCAATATTTCCCCGCGCATTCGTCTGATGGTGTCGCATATTGCGCGCATCGAGGTGACGGTAACGCGCACCGAAGCCGAGGCGCTGCTGCTGGAAAAACAATTTAATAAAATCCTTAAAACCACGCTATAACATATTGTTTCGGGATGATAAGTCTTATCCCTATATCGTCCTGACCGGGCATGATTTTCCGCGCCTGGCTTATTATCGCGGCGCGACCGACAAGCGGCATCAAACCTTCGGGCCTTATCCCAATTCTCACGCCGCCAAGGAAAGCATTAACCTGTTGCAAAGGGTTTTTCGTATCCGCACTTGCGAGGACAGCGTCTTCGCCAACCGCACCCGCCCTTGTTTGCTGCACCAGATACATCGTTGCACGGCGCCTTGTGTCGGGTTGATCAGCCAGCAGGATTATCAGGCCGACATACACAAGGCGGCACTATTGTTGCAGGGCAAGCACGGCGAGGTGGAAGGGCTGATGCGGCAGGCGATGGAGCAGGCAGCGGAGCAGCAGCATTACGAACAGGCCGCAGCGCTGCGCGACCAGTTGCAGGCGCTGCACACCGTGCAGCAGAAACAATTCATGGAAAGCGGCCGTGAGACGGATGCGGATATTGTTGCGGTGGCCGAGCTGAATGGCGTGCTATGCGTGAATCTGGCCATGGTGCGCGGCGGCAGGCATCTGGGCGACAAGAGCATTTTTCCGCAGAACGCCGAAGGGCAGCCAGCCAACGAAGTGCTGGAAGCCTTTCTGGCGCAGCATTATTTGAACCAGAGCGTGCCGCCGCTGATTATCACCAGCGAAGCCATTATCACAGATACGCTGGAAGAATTGCTAGGCGCGCAGGCCGGGCATAAGGTACAGACACGCCACAACGTGAGCGGCGAGCGCCGGCAGTGGCTGGACATGGCGCTGCAAAACGCGCTGCTGGCGCTGCGTCAGCAAGCAGGGCAGCAGGCCGGGCAACTGACTCGCTTGGAGAAATTGCGCGAGCTGTTGGCGCTGCCGGATTTATCGCGTATTGAATGTTTTGATATCAGCCATACCATGGGCGAAGCGACTGTTGCATCCTGCGTGGTGTACGACAACCTGGCCATGCGTAATGCCGAATACCGGCGCTATAACATTGCCGTTCAGAATACGTCCGATCAAGGCGGCATTACCGGCGGCGATGACTACGCGGCCATGCGCCAGGCATTGTTGCGCCGCTATCAAAAAATGCAGGAGGGGGAGGGTAAGCGCCCCGATCTGATCTTGATAGACGGCGGGGCAGGGCAACTGAATGTGGCGCGGGAGGTGATGGAACAACTGGGCATGACGCAGATTCAGCTGATGGGTGTGGCCAAAGGGGTGGAACGCAAGGCGGGACTTGAACAATTATTTCTGCCTCAGCTCGAAAAGCCGTTACAATTGTCACCCGACAATCCGGCTCTGCATTTGATTCAGCAGGTGCGCGATGAAGCACACCGCTTCGCCATCAGCGGCCATCGCGCCAAGCGCGGCAAGGCGCGCACGGCTTCAATGCTGGAAGAAATAAGCGGAGTAGGGGAGAAGCGCAGGCGCAATCTGCTGGCGCGTTTTGGAGGTTTACAAGGCGTTTACCAGGCCAGCGTGGGCGAGTTGGCTCAAGTCGAAGGCATCAGCCAAATGCTGGCGGAAAAAATTTATCAACAATTGCACTAGAGTCTGTTGACCATCATGCCACTTAATATCCCGAACCTGCTGACCTGGTTTCGTATCCTGCTGATACCTGTTTTCCTGGGCGTATTTTATTTGCCGGACGACATAATCAGCCTCCACCACCAACACCAGGTAAGCGCCTTGATCTTCGCGCTGGCGGCAATTACCGATTGGCTGGATGGCTATCTGGCGCGCGCCCTTAAGCAAACTTCCGCGTTTGGCGCATTTCTCGACCCGGTAGCAGACAAACTGATGGTCGCTGCCGCGTTAATCTTCCTGGTCTATCTCGGCCATGTAAATGTGGTGATTACCTTCATCATCATCGGTCGAGAAATTGCCATCTCCGCCTTGCGTGAGTGGATGGCTCAACTGGGGCAAAGCAAGGGCATCGCCGTTTCCATGCTGGGCAAGACCAAGACCAGTTTTCAGATGATCGCGATCTTTTTACTGCTGTACAACGAACCCCTGCTTGGCTTGCCGACCCACGAAATAGGAACCGTGCTGATTTACCTGGCAGCGATATTGACGCTGTGGTCTATGGTCTACTATTTGATACTTGCGCTACCGAAAATCGCGGACAAGCAACGCGATCAAAATTGATTTTTTATTGCATGCAAGGTATAGTGCCGCGCATTCGGGGTGTAGCGTAGCCTGGTAGCGCGCCTGCTTTGGGAGCAGGATGTCGGGAGTTCGAATCTCTCCACCCCGACCATATTTGTAGCGTAC
>JANPNS010000385.1:0-1876 GCA_031427575.1 Gallionellaceae bacterium | reverse complement strand
CGCGGCCTCAGCTTGATTGATGCGACGGTGGAAGCCAGCCGTCTGAGATTCCGTCCGATATTGATGACCTCGATTGCCTTTATGTTAGGCGTATTACCCTTGGCAATATCCACGGGCGCGGGGGCGAATGGCCGCATTGCGATAGGCACCGGGGTCATCGGCGGGATGCTGGCCGCTACCGTGCTGGCAGTGTTCCTGGTGCCGGTATTCTACGTGGTTGTGCGCCGCATTTTCCCTGGCAAGCCGCGCCAGCTAAAAGATGAACCTGCTTGAGGGCACCTCTAAAAATCCAAAATCCTAAGCGAGATAAGGCGCGAAATAAATTTTAGCGCGCCGCATATGTATTATATGTAAGCGTTAAAATTTATTGAGTAACGCAGTATCGCGACGGAGTTTGGATTTTTAGAGGTGCCCTTGAATCGAAAAATTACGGCCCAATTTTTTAGGAGTGTATGTTGAGAGGCACACATAAGTATGATGGGGTGTTGAAAAGGTACTTAAAAATCAAACCGATTCTTTTGACCTTGGCTGCTGTGGGCATAGCGTTATTTGCATTCGGCATGTGGGCAAATGATGACAAGCTGGCCGCCCCGGTTGCGACCCCAAGTTCGGCGCTGACAGTGCTCACTACGCAAGCGCAAAGTACCCATTTACCGCTTACGATCAGTGCCAACGGCAACGTCGCCGCGTGGCAAGAAGCCAGCATCGGTGCCGAGGCCAATGGCTTGCGTCTGGTCGAGGTGCGAGTCAATGTCGGCGATGTGGTTGAGCGCGGGCAGGTGCTGGCGGTTTTTTCGGCTGACACGGTACAAGCCGACGTGGCACAAGTGCAGGCGGCTGTTGCCGAGGCCGAGGCGATGCTGGCCGAAGCTGCTGCCAATGCACAGCGTGCGCGCAATCTGCAACCGACGGGCGTGATGAGCGCGCAGCAGACCAATCAGTATCTCACCGCCGAACGCACCGCCCAGGCGCGGCTGGAAGCACAGCGCGCCACCTTGGGTGTGCGGCAATTACGCTTGCAGCAAACGCAGGTTGTTGCGCCAGATCATGGTGTGATCTCGGCACGCAGTGCCGCAGTGGGTGCGGTGCCGCAGTCGGGGCAGGAATTGTTTCGCTTGATACGCCAGGCTCGGCTCGAATGGCGCGCTGAAGTTTCATCTACTGATCTGGCGGCATTGCAACCCGGCATGCGAGCCACAATTATCTCGGCCAGTGGGCTGTCCATACAGGGCAGGGTGCGCAAGATTGCGCCGACCGTTGATGTGCAGACCCGCAACGGTCTGGTGTATGTTGACTTGCCGTCGCCGGGTTCGGTCAAGGCGGGGATGTTCGCGCGCGGCGAATTCAAAATCGGCAGCGGCCAGGGTTTGACGCTGCCGCAAAGCGCGGTACTGTTGCGCGATGGTTTCAGTTATGTCATGCGTGTCGGCGCAGATTCTAAAGTAGCCGAAACAAAAATCACCGTCGGCCAACGCATCGGCGACCGTATCGAGATCACCGGCGGGCTTGATGCAGCTGCGCATGTGGTGGCTTCGGGCGGCGCTTTCCTGAGTGACGGCGATACGGTGCGGGTGGCCGCAGCGGCGGCAGAAAAGCCTGCGTTGCAACCTTCAGTGAAATCGGCTGCTACAACAAAAAAGTGAGTGTACAGCGATGAATGTCTCCGCCTGGTCCATCCGCAATCCGACTCCGTCGGTGCTGTTGTTCGTCATGCTGACGCTGCTCGGCCTGATGAGTTTCAGGGCGATGAAAATACAGAATTTCCCGGACATTGATCTGCCCACCGTATCGGTAACCGCCTCGCTGCCGGGTGCATCACCCGCGCAACTGGAAACCGAAGTCGCGCGCAAGATCGAAAATTCCATGGCCGCGCTGC
>JANPNS010000384.1:0-8219 GCA_031427575.1 Gallionellaceae bacterium | reverse complement strand
TGGAGCTAAGTAACATTTCGTGGAGGTTTTTCTCTTTGCATCACGCCAGTTGTTCCGCTACCAACGCCTGTTTTCGGGCTTGTGGAAGGCATCTATGTCATAGAGGACAGAGTTTTTCATGGAATTAGACTACCACTTTCTCTAATTATCTTGTTCTGCCCAATAAAGACGGGCGTTAGGAGCAATAAAACCTCCACGAAATGTTACTTAACTCAGATATATACATTTGCTTAAATAATGGGCGTTTCTATCTGGAAATGGAATAATAACCCTATCGAGGTGTCCTTTTTTTATTAGACCACTACAGCAGAGCTTTTGAAAAGTGATGTAACTATTCATCTTCTATTGCGAAATAGTACGACTCCCCGGCTCACGTTGGCGCCCCACGCCAGCGCCCTCTACATCATCTGCTCCGCCCGTCGCGCATGCCCACGCATTATTTTTGTAACCTTTTTGCCGATTACGAACGAATAGGCTAGCGCGAGGACATGAGCCAGTGAGGCGTTTATTGCCTTGATTGATCATGATGATTGAACCTTGCTTTTTAGTTTTCGTCATTTACCCTTCGCGCCTACAGTAGGGAGCGTTGGATAGATGATCCATCCAGAAACCATTATCAGGAGCGACAACATGAAGACAACATTAAAGACAGTATCCCGCATCACCCTCGCCGCGTTGACGATTGTCGGCGTCCTTGCAACGGCCCAGTCGGGCTTGGCCGTTGCCGCAGAAGGCCATCAGGTGTTTCTCAAGAGCGCCGTGGAGAATGCCGACTTTACCGAAACCACATTGCCCATCTTCGAAGGGCGCAGCCATGGCCAGACCGTCTGGTACGTCGTGACCGAATCGTCAGACCGGGTCGACGCCAACCATCGACGCGTGAATTTTGCGCCGAAACTGGCCAACGCCAAGGGCACGGCCGCCGTCCAGTCTGGCTATTACAACACTGACGGCATGCTGGTGTTCGCTGCCACGGTCGATTTCACGCCCATACACAGCGTCGTGCCCGGTCCGGGGGGCTTTCCGCCCAGTGCGTTCCAGCCGGGGTCGGTGGGCGAAGCCGGGTATAGCCCGCTGGTCGCACTGCAGGACGGCACCGTCTTAAACGCCTCACACATCTCGAACGGCACGCTCCTGCACGACAAGGTCATCCGCATCGACTACGTCGCGCGCACCGCCACGTTCGCGCAGACCGAAGGCCTCTACGAAGGCGACGTCGTGTACTACCTCTCGTTCGAGTCCTCGCATCCGATGGCGGCCTCGCTCGAAGCGGCGACTTTCGCTCCCAACTTGAATGCGATGCCTGGCCTGGGCGGCAACGGCGCGACGTCGGCGCGAGCCGGGATCGTTGCATTCGTCAACGGCCAGACCGGCATTGCCAACCCCAATCGGCAGGGATTGAACTCCGCCTTGCTGGGCGAGGGCGGGCCGCGCAACATCGTGCAGGAGATTCCCCACAACGTGAACAAAGGAGTCGCCGTCTATAGCCCAATGTGGGACATGCACCTGGCGGCATGGCGCTCGGATCAGATCGCACTGGGTCTCAACACCGTGCAGGGCGATTTTGAGACCATCAGTCATTTGGCGCAGCAGGGGCTCATTACCGCGCCCGACGGTTCGCGGTGGGGTCCGACCGGGTTCATCGTCAATTGCCCGGTGATCAGCCTCAATCACAACCATAAGGGATAACACGAAGAATGCGGTGCAGGAGTCATGACTCCTGCACCGCATAATTCATTTCACCATAATTTAGTGACTGTTGTTACTTTACCGAGTGACATGAGAGCCTGGCCCATTTAATCCATTAATCCATCTAACCGAACAGTATTGAGACTTGACCCCACCACTTTCACCATTTTTGCTGAGATGCGTTACAGTTTTTAGCAGGTGTACAATAAAATGAGCATGGTAATACCGGTCAACGGCATAGCTGTTTGCAGCGTGTGTCTTCCACGCTTTCGGCAATGCGTTGTCCCCGCAGCAAGGCTGCGGGGAATGACAAGTTCAACATGGTGATCCAGAATTGCGACTGTAATACTCACTCGCTTGCGACCACTTTCATCACGCCATCAAATCATCGCCATGCCGCCATCAACCAGCAGGTCTTCGCCCAAAATATAAGACGAGTCGTCACTGGCCAGAAACAGCACCGCCTTAGCTACCTCGTCAGCTTGACCGAAGCGGCCTACCGGCACTTTACCCAGCACCATTCCCGCCATTTGCTGCATCGCTTCCGCAGACATGCCCATTTTGCCGTAGATGGGTGTTTCAATCGGGCCAGGACTGATGACGTTGACGCGCACGCCTTGTCCGACCAACTCTGCGGATAAGGTGCGCGCCAACGAGCGTACTGCGGCTTTGGTCGCCGAATAAATACTTACGCCCGCAAGCCCTTGTTGGGTGAGCGTGGTCGAAGTAAGAATAATGCTGGCTGGATTACGCAAAATCGGCAACATCTTCTGCACGGTGTAAATCACGCCTTTTAAGTTGACGCCGATATGCGAGTTGATATTTTCTTCATCCACCTCCGCGAAAGGCATCGGCTTGGCGATACCGGCGTTGGCGAAAACAATATCCAAGCCGCCAAATTCTTTTTTGAGACGTGTCGCCACTGCCGCCATTTCCGATGCCGAAGAAACGTCAGCGCGTATGGCGATGGCGTTTGCGCCGAGCATCGCTCCCGCCTCGGTCACGCGCCCGGCATCCTGACCGGTGATCGCCACGCGAGCGCCTTCCTGCAAAAATAATTTTGCCGTTGCCAAACCGATTCCGGTGGTTCCGCCAGTAATCAACGCCGTCTTGCCTGTTAATCTTGCCATGGTGATGCTCCTTATGTGTGCCGTATTACCGGCGGTTAAAATTCAAAAACTGCAATGGTAAAAATATAATCTGCGCTTAGTGTGCTACTGGTAAGTAATCGAATTTTGCTTTTTGGCTAATGAAGAAAATGCATTCCGTTGTGGAAATACATTTGGTCACATGCGGCTTGCCGCCTGGCTGAAACCAATAAGAGCCTTGAGGAAGGGGAACGTCCTTGTCGCCTACTGACGCATTAGCTCCCACCCCGTTTATCACAACGGCGTAGTAATCATGCGTGTGGGTGTGAACTGTGCTGACGAATCCCGCCGGCATTTTTATTAAGGTTGCGTGCGCACCTTTAGATAAATCGCCGTAAGCGTGGGCAGCCTGCAAAGTGTCGACCCCGTTGGAACCGATAACCCCGGTCGAGCCCCATTTAAGCTCCGTCACTGGCATGTTGACATTGGGTTTGGCGGCTGTGTTCGATGCTCCGTCCGCGCCAGCCATTGCGCCCCCGGCGAGGGTAAGCGTAGTGAGTATGGTTGAAAGATAAGCGATACGTTTTAATGTCATGGTTTTTTTCTTTTGGGTAACTTCAGTTGAGAGAATTGCGTCGGCTGCACAATTTTATACCGCTTGGTATATAATATACCGAGCGGTATAATAATTGTCAATTTATTTTAATCAGGAGCATCCGATGACCCATGAACGTGGGCGTCCGCGCAATTTCGACCCTGACACAGCACTGGATCGCGCGCTTGAAGTTTTTTGGCGGCACGGCTTTCAGGCTGCGTCGCTGGCCGACTTGACGGCAGCGATGGGGTTGAGCAAGCCCAGCCTGTACGCCGCATTCGGAGATAAAGAGTCGCTGTATTTGCAGGCACTCGAACGCTATGTGGCCTTACAAGTGGCACAGCATGCCGCCATTTTTGACACCGAACCGGATGCACGACAGGCGTTGGAGAAATTCTTACGCACCATGGCGATACTGCTTACTGATCCGGCGCAACCCTGTGGCTGCCTCATCGTCAACGGCATGGCCGATTGCGGCATGGCCTCCACGCCCCCGGCGATTGAACAGGCGTTGCGCAAAGCGGTGCAGGGGAGTGCGGCCAGGTTGCACCGGAAACTTACTCAGGCACAGCGCGATGGGCAACTCGCCCCCGGCATTAACACGAGTGACTTGGCCGCGTTTTTCACCTCGTTGCTCGCGGGGATAGGCATACTTGCCAAGGCTGGCGGCACACGCGCCAAGCTCGATGCCGTCATCAGTGCAGCGATGAATGCATGGCCGAAGGATGCGGTGTTGAAATCTGGACACGCGCCGCAGCGGATCGTCCGCAAGCACAAGCCTGCTAAACACTGACACCACACAAACCTCGCCCATGAAATTAACACTTGCCATCCCCCCTTGTCTGGCAGCAATCAACCCCGGAATTTCACTATTGGATTACCCGGATCAAGCCCTGATTTACCACGGCGTTGACGCGCTTTCTTATATCTGGATCATCAAGCAGGGCTACGTCAAGCTCCATCGCACATCGGCGCAAGGCAGACAAGCCACGCTGTCCGTGCTGGGTCGTGACGCAGTGTTTGGCACCATCGAGATCAGCCAGCAAAACGCTGGCGAAATTGCCAGCGCGCAAGGCGATATGCAGGCTTATCGAATGACCAATGCGGTGTTCGATACGCTGCTAACACGCGACAGTGACTTTTCCCGTTTCGTCGCGCATTCGCTGTACCGGCGCAAAGATGCGTTGCAACGCCGCTTGTTTTATGTGATGCACCGGAAAGTGGAATCACGCTTGGCTGCAGTGTTGTACGACTTGGTGAAAAATGAAGGGGAGCCTTGCACTCACGGCTGCGATGTGGATGCACGGCTGACGCAGCAAGATCTGGCGGATATGGTAGGTGCCAGCCGACAGGTGGTCAGCTCGATGCTCAATCGTTTTCGCGAACAAAAACTTGTTCAATACACGCGCGACTTTATTTGCATCTCTGACATGGCCGCACTTACGGCGCTGGCAGAAAGTTAATTGTTGTCTTTGTCAGAGTTATGACAGACGCAGTGTTGCGACAACCTTAATATGATCTGACGCTGGACTCAAGCCAGCGTTCTTTCAACTTTTAAGGAGTCTCATCATGCACAAAGTCGCAATCGTTGTTCTTGCCGATACCAGCCCGGCAGATGGCCTGGGTCGTGTTGTTAACGCTATCATGGCCGCCAAAGAATTCAAGGACGGCAAAGATCAGGTACAGCTGATTTTTTCGGGAGCGGGCACTAAATGGATAGCAGAATTGGCCGATCCGAAACATATGCTGCACGGTGCTTACCAGGATGTCAAACATCTTGTTGCAGGTGCCTGCGGTTTTTGTGCCTCGGCATTTGGTGTGGCGGATGCAGTCAAGGGCTGCGATATTAAAATTCTGGAGGAGTATGGCACCAACATGAGCTTCCGCAGATTGCTGGATGAAGGTTATCAAGTCATCACTTTTTGATTTTTTTAGGAAAGTTTCGCAATGAGCCGGAGTGGTGGTACGGCACGTTTACCTTCGCCGTATCATCGCGTACTCAAAATAGCGCGTTCCGTCGCCGATCTGAAAGAGGCTCACTTCGTGAACGTGTTGTCACTGCGTTCAAGTAGGTCGTTATCAAGCCCCACAAACACTCCAGATACCTCCGGCTAAAACACCGGAGGGTGACACACTGAGGTGGAAACTATTGGACGCTGTTTCCACCTCTAATCTGGAAAGTTTTGCACGCTGTTTGACAGTTCCGGCCGTTTCAATGATCCACCTAGCAACTCGAACGGGTCATTCATGTCTTCTAGGAACGAGACCTTAAGTCTCCTCTTGCGAAGATCATCGAGCGCATACTCAGCGGAAATAAAGTGGTAGACGCGCATCGCTAGGCCACCCAGCATGGCAAGGGGCGAGCGCCACTTTTGCGCTCACTCCTCTCGACCGTGATGTTAGGGGAGGGGAACAACATTGTGGATGCACACGCTATTTGATAAAAAACAATAAACCTATGACAAGTAATATGACAACTAATACGAGAAGAACAGAAAATGCGCGTGGTGAGCCATGAAATTCCCCCTGTGGGTCGCCATTAAAGCGTTCGCTGCGGGAATTCAGCATGTTGAGCGGAAATAAGATCAAGGAAAGTAATTTATTGTAAATCTAATGCGCCAAAGGAGTAGGTGGCACACCAAGCCCGTCGCGACACTCAACATAAGGGTAATGCAATTGCGGGCAATTTACAGTGGTAGCAAACCAACTGGCGCAAGAAGGGCCATGTCCCGCGTATCCGATGGGGTACACGCGCGCCATAAATAAATTGCGATCCAGCCTTTGCAGTTCCAGGACACGCTAGGCGTCAGTGGACGCCCAACAGTTCCACATCAAAGACCAATGCCGCGTTGGGTGGGATGGCGTCGCCCGCGCCACGTGCGCCATAACCCAGTTCAGCGGGAATAATCAGAGTGCGTTGTCCACCTACTTTCATGCCGACCACACCTTGATCCCAGCCCTTAATAACACGCCCTGCCCCCAACGGAAATGTGAACTTCGTTCCACGATCAAGCGAGCTGTCGAATTTCGCACCTTTATGGTTCGGTGTAGCTGGATCATACAGCCAGCCTGTGTAGTGTACGTCAACCTTTTTACCGGCGACGGCTTCATTGCCTGCACCAACTTTGTTATCTTGTTTTACAAGTTTTGTCACGCTAGAAGCTCCATAGTCAGTTGCAGAAGTAGAGGAACCTGCATTTTCAGTTTCTGAAAAAACGGGGTCATCATCGTCAGTTTCTGAAAAAGCCGAATGAGTAGTCATCACCAAAGTTAGCATGAACAAGCCAGAATAAAACAACGCCTTGGTTTTATGCATCATGACCTCCAGAAAAATTTGGAGGCCATGATAACACCAAATTTATAAATGGTTTTCATATTTGAAATATCATATTTGAAAATCTTTCAAAATCTTGGCACCAGCATGTTCTGGCAGAAACACCCTTAGCCCTTACAAACCTCATCACCCTGCAGACGTAGTTCACCTTGATCGTAATCCTTCGGCGAATTGGCTCTCTAAAATCTGCTCCGCGAGCGGATTCCCCAGTCGCGCCTGGATGGCGCGTTTCAGCGGACGCACGCCGTATCCCGGGTCAAAGCCTGCATTGGTGATTTCGACGATAATCATCGGATGTAGTACTGACACCATGTCTATTTAGGGGGATAACATGACTGCATGCTTCTCTGCTTATTCTTTTCGCCGCTCCGGCGCGCGGCCTAATTGTTCACCCTCGCTTGAAAAACAATGCGAACCAGGCCCCTTTGGCTCCAAATTGTGCAGACATGAACTCCCTACTCCCGCGCTACCGCGCAGATTATGGAAACGACAGACGGTTAATGCGGATGATATACTGGCAGCCGGCATTTCTATGCCGACCTTCAACCATCTACAGGAGTTTTTATGAAGATTCTATCCATCGTATTCGCCGGGCTTGTTTGCACACTGGGGCTGGCTTCATTCGGCGCGTCCGCAGCAGAAGACAATCTGAAGACCGTCGTGTCTATTAACGAGAACAAGGCTACCCTCGCCGGCCAGACGGTCAGCGCCCAGGGCAAAGTGGTGAAGGTCAACCTCGGTATCATGAAGCGTAACTTTGTTCATGTGCAGGATGGCACGGGCGACGCCAACAGCAACAACCTGATCGTCACCAGCAAGCAAACGGCCAATGTCGGTGACCAGGTCACCGTTTCCGGCGTGGTGGTGATAAACCGGGATTTCGGTGGCGGCTACTCTTATCCTCTGCTGATTGAAGATGCCAACATCGTTGTCAAGAAGTAAGAGCTAAATATCAACCGGCGCGTTTCGCGTCGCAAAGATGTCAAGTGGAGCAAGAATCAATAGGGTTAGACTCGATTGATTTTACGAGGCACTTAAGGGGTCTGAGCCTCATGGCACTCGGTTAAGGCATTTAAGCCCCTCGCCCCTTGTGGGGAGAGCGTAGCGAGGGGGGCGAAGCCGGTGGGGGAGAGGGGGCGGGTGCTCCACTCATGTAGATTCCACCCTCTCCCCAGCCCTCTCCCATCCAGGGAGAGGGAGTTTGTTCGTGGCTCGGTAACTATCCCCAAGGCTTAACCGAGTGACATGAGGGTCTGAGCCCTTATAGCTATTAGCTATCCCCGCCAAAGCCGAGAAATCCCGCATCCGCACTCATGCTTACCCCCAAGGCCAATATCAGGCCGATTGTTTTACATGCCCTCAACAGTCCGTTTCTCACGCTGCCATCCTTTCAAGGGCACCTCTAAAAATCCAACTTTCGTCGCCATACTGCGTTGCTCACAAAAAATTATTCCTTACATATCAAACATATGCTGCGTCACAATTTTTTGTTCGCGCCTTGTCTGGCTTAGAA
>JANPNS010000383.1:0-2724 GCA_031427575.1 Gallionellaceae bacterium | reverse complement strand
CGGACATGATATTCCCCTTAATCAGCATATATGTGTAAGGTGCAGGCTACTGATGTTTGCGCCATTTAACTGCTGATTTAAACTGAACTTGCCTCGAACGGCCTTTTTGGCACAACCAAACAACCCACGTTGCCACACTAGCAACCGAAAACCACCCATCACCACTACTGCCTCACCTGAACAAACAATTCCGGATCAACCATCGCCCCGTTAAGTATGACGCTCCAATGCAGATGCGGGCCGGTGGCGCGCCCTGTTTCTCCGGAAAGTCCGATTAGCTGGCCTTTGCTTACCGTTTCTCCGGCCTTCACGTCTATCCGGTCAAGGTGGCAGTACATGGTAATCAGCCCGTTGCCATGGTCAACAAAGATTGTTTTTCCGTTGAAGAAATAATCAGCTATCGCCAGCACCTGACCTTGCGCGCGGGCCTTGACCGGTGTGCCGCGCGCGACCGCCACATCAAGGCCGGCATGAGGTGCGCGTGGTTCTTCGTTGAAGAAACGACGCGCACCAAAACGCCCGGCCAACTCCCCCTCAGCAGGCAGGATAAAAGCCAGATCGGTATCCTGCGCAGCGCGCCAGTGGCGTTTCAACTCCTTGATGACAGCAATCTCGCGTGCTGCGCGATCCTCATCTGCGGCCGATAGTTGCACTTTGCTCTTGTCTTTAAGAGTGATGCGCTGCTCAGGGTAATCTTTTGTGCCGACCACGAAGTTCAGCATTTTTGTCACGCCCCCCATTTTTACGCGCAGCTCATGCGAACCTGGCATCACATTGAGCGACAGACCGACCACTGCGACCCATTGATTTTGATCGGATGTAACGAGAACAGGCTGGTCGACCAACCATGCTTGCGGTGTATCGGCACTGGCTGAAACGCTGCCGAGCGGGATGATTGCAACGCCGCCGGGTACATTGGAAGATAGTGGGAGACCTGCATGTGCAAGCAGGGGGAAAACCAAAACGAACAGGCTGAACCGGAAACAGATTCGGAACGTGATGACAATAAGTGTATGCATGGTTCTTTCTGACAGAGATGCTGTCTGGATGATTTGGAGCGGTATTCCCTGCGGAAACTTTTGCCCGATAGCGTGAATCATCTATCGTCAGCCTTTTTTTTGCAAGCAAAAGTGCTGCGTGTTAATTGGGTGTAATTGGGTGTATTATTGGCTCCATGATCCGAACCGATACAATCCGGATCACCGCGGAACAGGTGAACCGCTTGAACAAGAAAGTCGAGCGCGAGAAACTTGTGCTGGCCACACTGCCGGAACTTTCGCTACAGATCGTGGAATTCGCGCACGAACATGGATGCATCACGATGAGCGACGCGATCAAGCTGACAGGAAGCAACCGCAATACACTCAAACAACATTTCCGTGCATTAATCGAACGCGGACAATTGAATCAGCACGGTAGCGGACGTGGCGCTTGGTACGAACTGCGCTGACTTCACTCCTGCGAACCCGGTTCAATAACAACCGGACTGTCCACCAAGTTCTGCACAACTGCTGTCCATGCCTTGGCAATATTCTCTCGGTTGTAACCGCCACCGCCCAACGCCAGCAGGCGTCCGGCACAGAATTTTTCTGCGAGTGCACACAAGCGTGCAGTGGCGTGGCCATGCGCTGCGCTGCTGTAGCATAGGTGGGTGATGGGATCATCGGCCAGGCTGTCTGCGCCGCATTGCAGGATGATAAATTCCGGTCGCGCTGCGCGCAGAAAATTTTCCACGTCCGGCCAGGCAGCAAGAAAATTGTTGTCCGTTGCCCCGGCTGGTAGCGGGATGTTCAGTTTAGTGCCCACCGCTTTATCCTTGCCGCGCTCACTGGCAGCACCTGTTCCAGGGTAGAGATATCGACCATCTTCGTGAATGTCGGCGATGAATATTTCCGGGTCATCCACAAAAGCATAGAACACGCCGTCGCCATGATGAGCATCGATATCCACATATGCGATGCGCGCCAGACCGTACTCCGCGCGCAAGGCTTCGATCACCACGCCACAATCGTTGAACACGCAGAAGCCGGCTGCCGCGCCGCGTTGTGCATGGTGCAACCCGGCGATGGGCACGAAAGCGCGCCGGCAATGCCCGGCCATGATGTGGCGCATCGCGTCGAGTGCGGATCCAACAACTGTAGCTGCTGCTTCGTACATACCGGGAAACGCGGGCGTGTCACCATAGTCCAGAAATCCCTGCCCGGTTCGGGATTGCGCCTTGACGCGCTCGACATATTCATGGGTATGAAAGAGTTCTATCTGTGGCTGGGTAGCTTGTACCGGCACGCGCACATTCACTTGCTGATCAAGTCCTTGTTGTTGTGCTGCGTGCCAGAAAGCATCCTGCCGGTCTGGGCCAAACGGGTGGCCATGGCCGAACCCGTAACGCGCCAATGCCGCGCCGATATATACCGTTACCTGATTTTTCACCACTGGGTTCATCGCAAAACTCGCATCTGAATCGGAACAGCTTTAGGGCACCTTTATCCCGGATTGTCTATTTGAGCGAGGATGGGCACTTTAAACGCTCACCCCCATCCCAAAGCCCCTTCGCTTTGCTGTGCGAAGTTGTCCAGCTTTAGCTGGTTACAACTCGGCCTACCCCTTGCGGGTGCTCCCCCTCTCAAGGGGGAAGAAGCCAGCTCCCTCCCCCTTTGGGGGGAGGGCTAGGGTGGGGGGTGAAAGTCTTGACGACACACCAAGATAAATTACGCGAACTCTCTA
>JANPNS010000382.1:0-2224 GCA_031427575.1 Gallionellaceae bacterium | reverse complement strand
GCGCAGCGCGTTTCTTCGGTATCAGCCTGTTCCGGGTAGAGGCAGTGGTAACACGGGCTGTCGCTGCGGCGCAGATCAAATACCGCTACTTGCCCATCGAAGCGGGTGGCCGCACCGGATACCAGCGGTTTTTTCAATTGCACGCAAACCTGGTTGAGCGCATAGCGTGTGGCAAAATTGTCGCTGCAATCCAGCACCACATCGGCCCGTGCCGCCAGTTCCAGCAAATGGGTTTGATCCACGCGTTTGTTCAGCGCGACCACGTGTACCTCAGGATTGATCTCGGCCAGCGCGGCGCGCGCAGAATCCACCTTGGCCATGCCGATGCTGGAGGTGCGATGCAGGATTTGGCGTTGCAGATTGGTCAGATCTACCGTGTCGCCGTCGCACAGGGTCAGGGTAGCAACGCCGCTGGCGGCGAGGAACAGGGCAGCCGGTGAACCCAGTCCGCCGATGCCGATGATCAGCGCGTGTGCATTCAGCAGTTTCTGCTGCCCCTCGACGCCGATCTCGGGCAGCAGAATGTGGCGGCTGTAGCGCAGCAACTGTTGGTCATTCACCTGGCTACATCCCGCCTTTATCAGGTCACGGTTTTTTTCTGTCTTCTGCTCCATGCAGGATGTTCATACCCTTGAGCAGGTTCAGAGCCTGGTTGAGCTGGTAGTCGTCCTTGGTGCCAAATTCGGTGAATTTTGGTTTGGCCGCATCGCTTTCCTCGGGCTTGGCCGGGGCTGCCGGTTTTACGCGTTCTTTCGCCTTGTCATCGGGCTGCTGTCCATTTCCATTGCTCAGGTGGCGCTCCAGGTCAGCTTCGCGCATGCGGAAGGTATGGTCTTGCTCCGCCGTCGCCGGGTCTTCCACAATAATATCGGGGACGATGCCCGTGGCCTGGATGGAGCGGCCACCGGGCGTGAAATAGCGCGAGGTGGTGAGCTTGATCGCGGTGTTGTTGCCCAGCGGCAGTACGGTCTGCACCGAACCCTTGCCGAACGTTTGCGTGCCCATGACGATGGCGCGTTTGTGATCCTGCAATGCGCCCGCGACAATTTCTGACGCGGATGCGGAGCCGCCATTTACCAGCAATATGATAGGCACGTCCTTGACCGCCGCAGGCAGATCCTTCAGGTAATCGGCCTGGTTTTGGGCATAATTTTCAGGGGCGGCGGTCAGGCGCATCTTGGCACTTTCGGTGCGTCCTTCGGTATAAACAACCAGCACATTCTTGGGCAGAAAGGCGGCGGATACGGCCACTGCGCTGTTGAGCAATCCACCCGGATTGTTGCGTAGATCCAGCACCAGGCCTTTCATTGTGCCCGGATTCTCTTTGTACAGATTGTTCAGCGCAGTGGCGAGATTTTCACCGGTGCGATCCTGAAATTGCGTGATGCGGATAAAGCCATAGCCGGGCTCTATCATCTTGGGTTTGACGCTCTTCACCTTGATGATGTCGCGCGCTAAAGTAAAGATTAGCGGCTTCGGTGCATTCTTGCGGATTATGGTCAGTGTGATTTTGCTGCCCGGTTTACCGCGCATGCGTTTGACTGCATCATTTAACGACAAACCCTTGACCTGTGTATCGTCCAATTTGATGATCAGATCGCCGCTTTTGATGCCGGCGTTATATGCCGGCGTGTCCTCTATCGGCGAAATGACTTTCACCAGCCCGTCTTCCATGCTCACTTCAATGCCCAGGCCGCCGAACTCGCCATGCGTGCCGACTTGCAGTTCCTTGAATGCATCGGCATCCAGATAGGAGGAGTGCGGATCGAGCCCGCTTAACATGCCATTGATGGCTTCGGTGATCAGCTTCTTGTCGCTGACTGGCTCTACATAGTCACTCTTGATGCGGGAAAATACCTCGGAAAAGGAACGCAATTCTTCTATGGGCAGCGGCTCCTGGCTGTCCTTGTCAGCGATGGCAGCGAGTTGCAGGCTGACCAGTACGCCCGCGATTAAGCCTAATCCTATCAATCCAAATTTTTCTCTGCGACTGTGCATGTTTGTCCTCTATATCTAAATTATCTCAACAACCTGTTAATGGCTTAAACCTGTTAATCCCGGATAATCCATTAGAGAGTTCGTGTAATTTATCTTGGTGTGTCGCCAAAACTTTCACCCCCACCCCAAACCCCCCCCCCCACGGGGGGGGGACACCGACCAGACCCCCTGAGGGGGGGCGGTGGGTTTGGGGGGTAAAAGGTGAAAAAAACCCAACAACAGCAAA
>JANPNS010000381.1:0-3735 GCA_031427575.1 Gallionellaceae bacterium | reverse complement strand
GGCAGTACACCAGTACGGCTAGGAGTGAGCGAGGAAGCCAACGCAGTGTCACCGATGAAGAGGATTTGGGATTATCCGTCACAACAGCGATGAAGTGTGGGTCGGATGAATGCAAGTAAGGATGCCCGCATGCCTGGCGGTGTATTTCCAATTTGGGTATCGCGGCGTATTTGTAGCCCTCCACCAGTACCAGGTCGCAGGGTGACAGCCGCGCGCACAACTCTGCCAATGTTGGCTCAGCTTCATGACCCAGTTCATGTATCAAGACCCAGCGCTGAGCGGAAGAAATTAGCACTTCGCTGGCGCCTGCCTGGCGCTGGCGGTAGCTGTCTTTTCCTGATTTGTCGATTTCGAAATCGTGATGAGCATGCTTGATGACAGCAATGCGCAGCCCTTGCGCGGTAAGCAGTGGGATGATTTTTTCCAGCAGCGTCGTTTTGCCGCTACCGGAATATCCGGCCAAGCCGAGCAGTTTCAGGTCAGGCATAGTTTCAATCCGGCCAGCAGTATCACGGCGCTGAGTATGCGCGTGATGGTTTTCATGTGCAATTTCCGGCTGCCCAGATAAGAACCTATCAGTCCGCCGAGCATGACGACCAAGCCCGACAGGACAAAGTGTTCGGGCAGGATGGCATTATGGCTGAGGTAGCCGGTTAACCCAGCCAGTGAGTTGACCAAAATAAAGGGCGCCGAGACAGCAGCCGCCTGTTTGGGATTGGCCCATTGCATCAGCAGCAACAAAGGTGTGAGGAAGATGCCGCCGCCGATGCCTAGCAATCCGGAAATAAAACCGATGGCCATGCCGATTACGGCGGGCAACGCCCAGTGCTTTATTGTTTTTGGCTGGTCGAAAGTGGTGCGCGGATAGAGCCGCAATGCCGCAAACAACAAGGCGATGCCGAGCAATATCTTGAACTGGGCGGCGGGTAGTTGGATGTAGCCACCCAGTAGCGCCAGTGGGGCGGAGGCGAGGGCGAATGGCAGAAATAATGATTTGTTGAAATGCCCGGCGCGATAAAACTGGATGGTGGCGATCAGCGACACGATGATGTTCAGCCCCAGCGCCATCGGCTTGATCTCGTGTGGCGCCATGCCAAGCAGCGCCATGACGGCGATGTAACCCGACGCGCCGCCGTGCCCGGTGACGGAGTACAACATGGAAACGACCAGAAAGGCGGCTTCGAGCAAAATGAGGTTGGTGTCCGACATGGCTGTCAGATTTTTATTGATCGCTTAATTTTGATGATGCTCGTTCCGGTGTAAACCAGGAGAGTTTTTCTCTCAGACTGACCACGCCCCCCACAATAATCAGAGTCGGCGCCTGTAGCTTTGCTGCCACCGCTTTTTCTGCCAGTGTGTCCAGCGTACCAGAAACGACGCGCTGATTTTGTGTCGTTCCCTGTTGCACGATGGCGGCAGGGGTGGATGCTGGCAGGCCATGTTGCACCAGTTTTGCACACAGCATCTCCAGGCCTAACAGCCCCATGTACACCACGATGGTTTGCCTGGGGCGCGCCAGCATTTCCCAATCGAGATCCATGCCGCCGTCTTGCAGATGTCCCGTTACAAATACACAGGACTGGGCATGATCGCGGTGCGTAAGCGGTATGCCGGCATAGGCCGCAACGCCGGATGCTGCGGTGATGCCCGGCACCACCTGAAAGCTGATCTTGTGCTGCGCCAGCGTTTCGATTTCTTCGCCGCCTCGCCCGAAAATGAACGGGTCACCTCCCTTGAGGCGCAATACGCGCTTGCCCGCTTTGGCCAGTCTGACCAGAAGATCGTTAATGCTTTCCTGTGGCATGGCATGTTCGCCGCGCATCTTGCCAACGAAAATTCTTTCGGCATCGCGTCGCGTCATTTCCAGCACCGGCTTGGAAACCAGGTTGTCGTACAATACTACATCGGCTTTCTGCATTAAGCGCAATGCCCTGAAAGTCAGTAAATCCGGGTCGCCTGGACCTGCGCCCACCAGATACACTTCGCCGACTGCGTTTTGCTCCCCGCCATGCAGCATGTTGAGCAGCATCGCTTCGGCAGATTTTTGGTCGCCAGCAAAAATTTTTTCGGCAATCGGGCCCTCCAGCACGCCCTCCCAGAATACCTGTCGTTTAACGGGATCAGCTATCTGCGTTTTGATAGCTTGCCTGAATTTGGCGGAAAAAGCGGCCAGCTTCCCATAACCATGCGGGATCAGTGATTCCAGTTTGGCTCGCATCATCCTTGCCAGAACCGGGGCGGCACCTCCGGTGGAAAAAGCCACCATCAAGGGGGAGCGGTCGAGAATGGCCGGCATAATGAAGGTGCACAAAGCGGGGTTGTCCACTACGTTCACCGGAATGTTTCTGGATTTTGCTTCCCGTGAAATTTCCTCGTTGGTTGCAGTTTCATCAGTTGCCGCGATGACCAGAGTAATGCCAACCAAGTGTGAAGCCTGGAAGCGTTCGGATAGATATTTTATTTCAGTCAGGGCAGCCAGCGGCGCGCAAAGTTCGGGTGAAACGACACTTACCTTTGCGCCCGATTTGAGCAAAAGCGTGGCCTTTCTGTAGGCCACATTCCCGCCGCCCACGACCAGACATGGTTTGCCCTTGAGATCGAGAAAAATCGGCAGGTAGTCCATTATTCCAGTAACAGCAAAATGTCCACTGATGAGGATTTAAACAAACAAGCAAATGTCGGTGTCGCCTGCGAATTCCAGGAATGTTGCGGCGCCGCCATACTCAATATTGTCGATGAAGTCGCTGCGCTCGAAATCGAACAGATCGACCGTCATCTGGCAGGCGATAAATTTTACATCGGCCTCCAGACAAAGTGCGCGCAGCTCTTCCAGAGATGCGACCCCTTTTTTTTCGATCTTATCCTTCATCATCATGGTTGCCATCGTTTCCATACCGGGCAAGGCTTGCATTAACACCGGCATGGAGGTAGCCATTGGCATGGCCGGATTGGCCAGCGGACTGATCTTGACGTCAGACAGATCCTTGCGCAGCAATTGCAAACCGTAGAAGGTGAAGAAGATCTGTACTTCATAATCCAGAGCGGCGGCGGTTGAGGCCAGGATGAAGGGTGGATAAGCCATATCCAGCGTACCTTTGCTTACTATGAGGGCCATTTTTTTCATGATTGTTCCTTAAGGGCATCTCTAAAAATCCAAACTCCGTCGCGATACTGCGTTGCTCACAAAAAATTACTCCTTACATATCACATATATGCGGCGTCGCAATTTTTTGCTCGCGCCTTGTCTCGCTTAGGATTTTGAATTTTTAGAGGCGCCCTTAAGCTTGGCAGAGACCTTATTTTTTTCGCATGAAAAATAAGTACGATCCATTTTCTTCTGCGGAAGATACCAGTGCATTTCCGGTCTGGTTTGCGAACGCCTGCATATCCTTTATTGAACCCGGGTCGGTGGAAATAATTTTAAGTACCTGGCCGGATGCCATGTCGGCCAGCGACTTCTTGGTTTTCAGGATAGGCAGGGGGCAATTAAGGCCTTGGGCATCCAGTTCCTTGTCAAAATTCATGTTGGTTCTCCAATGAAATTAAACCTGCACTTGCTGGATTGGGCAAGGGCCGAGCTGAACCCTTCTGGCATTTCGTAAGAGCAGGATACTCGCCAGCACCAAGGTTAGCACGGCACACCCGCGCCCATTCCTGCTACAATCAGCGCCGCAGTTTGGGTGGCTGGCTTTAGCACGGTAAATTTGATGTAGTGCTTGCCCTCACCAGCATATC
>JANPNS010000380.1:0-2864 GCA_031427575.1 Gallionellaceae bacterium | reverse complement strand
GGGCATACAGCACTTCGCCAAACAGGGCGGCGTTGTCCATGCCGACCACTTCGATGCCGCGATCTTCGGCGGCTTTATGGACGGTGCTGGAGTAGGTGCGCGGGGTGGCGGTGGCGAATAATCTTTTGCTGTTGCGTATCTGCGCGTTGTCGAGGATGGCGGTGAAGTCGCTGCCGACCTTGCCCGCGCAGCGGTGGGCTTCGTCCGCCACGACCAGATCAAACGCGGGAATGGACGGGTCGGCTTGGGCGGCGGCGATGACAGCAGAAGATTGGTAGGTTGCGAAAACCACTCGGTTGCCTGTGCCGCTGAGAAAATGCTTTACCTCTTCAACATTGGAAGTGACGGGAAAGGCCAGGTCGGCCACGCTGTGGATGGCTTCATCATAGTTGTTAACGCGAAGCTTGCGCAGCGATTCGTTCGTTCCCTCTCCCTCCGGGGGAGGGTTAGGGTGGGGGAAACGGGCATGGTAAAACCCGCCATGCCCCTTCGCACCGACGGTTTGATCCGAGCAGACGCACAGCACTTCAAACGGCGTGGCGGCGGCGAACGTCCATTCGCGCAGAAGTTGGGACAGCAGCCCCAAGGACGGAACCAGCACCAGGGTACGTTGTGCGTCGAGTGCTTCCTTGATCCACAGCGTGACGTAAGTTTTGCCCGTGCCGCAAGCCATAATAAGCTGCCCACGGTCGGCGGTTTGCAAGCCTTGCACGACAGCGGTTCTGGCTTCGTTCTGGTGGTCGCGCGGTTCGGGGCGGGGTTTGCGTTTGGCTTGCGGAAGTGCGGCAAAGTTGGCGGGATAGTCCAGCGCAGATTTATCGAAGTCGGAAAGCAGAAAACGGACGACGGGTTTTTCTTGCGCATCGCAGACTTGCTTGGCATTCGCGCCGATGCGGTCGGTGGTGGCGATCAGCAGGCGGTGCTGGATGCTAGCCCGGTTCGATTCGCTGAGGAATTTATCTACATCGTGTTTGGTGATGTCGTAGTCAGGCGAGTAGCACTTGGCCTGCACCGCCCAGTGATTACCGTCCTTGTGGAGAATGACAAGGTCAATGCCGCAGTCCGCACCCCAGCGCCCCGGCCATTCATCCCACAGCCACACTTGGTCAACTTGCGTAGCCCATTCAGGATCAGCCTTGAGAAACCATTTGACGAAGTGCTCGAACTGCTTGCCGCGCTTGAGCGGGTCGGCATCGAGGCTGTTGTAGAAATCGGAGAATTGACCGGGCATTTATCACTCAACTAGGTTCATGCAGCAACATCGCAAGCAATCGCCTGAATTACGGAAGCCCGCTTACCACCAAAGAAAACGCATTCTTTCCTTCTCTTTGGCAAGCTCTTTCTGGGTGGTGGCTTGGTGGGCTTTGAGGTTCTTCAGGGTTTCGGCTTGTTGCTCGACCTTTTGAGTCATGACGTACTGGCGCCAAGCCAGAAAAGAAGCCCCACCGATAAGCGCTGCCAGCGAAAGCATGGCCAACGTTTTTTTGCGGTAGGTGGCGGATTCACGGAACAATTTGAGAGTCTTTCTGAAGCGAGCCAGCAGGCCAAGATAGGTGCGCAGGCTGAAAGCCAGCTTCGTCGCAATTGCGCCAAAAGTCCATAAATAATGTAAAGGAAACACGACCGGATGCCACCAGGCCTTGGCTCCAAAGTGGGTAGCCTGAGCGCTAGCTGTGTAGTGTGTCTCTGCGAGCGCACTCACCAAATAGAAAGAGCCATCCATTTCCACAGCCAGCCCTGCCATGTGGAGGCGCATTTTTTTCAATGCCAGGCCGCCAAAAGGCAGACTCTGGAACGATGTATCCGGCTCGTCCCCCGCGCGATCTTCCGGCACAGCCAGTTTGTAGGTGCCCACCTCGCTCAGCTTGGGTACGCGGTAAATACGAACCTCTTCCTGGATGCCCTTCAGTTTGTGGCGGCCCACCTCTTCAAAGGGGATCTCGCTCTTGTTCATCATCAAGTACACGACTTCGGAGAAATAGATATCCCCGCCCTTGGCTAGCCCTTCTATGCGCGCGGCGATATTCACGGCCTCGCCGAAGATGTCCTGTTTGTAGACGCGCACTTCGCCAGCGCTGATGGCAAAGCGCAGCTCGAAGCGCTCGTCTGTGGGTACTTGGTGGTTGCGATTGGACAGTTGATCCTGCACGGCCATGGCGCACAGCAGCGAATCAGTGGGCGATTTGAAGGTAATAAGATAGGCGTCGCCCATACCCTTGACTACATTTCCGTTAAAAGCCCGCACCATGGGTCTGACCAGTCTCGCAAAACGACCCATCAGGCGTTCATTGGCCTTGCGGCTCTGGCCAGAGGTCTTGGAGGTATAGTCTTCAATATCAACGAAAACAATGACAAGGCATTCCAGCTTCATGAACGGGCTCCAGCTATTCTATTTAGCATGGTAATACAGAGAGTTAAAAGGGGGCAGACTGAGCTAACCCGCCTTTCCCGATCTTTTCATGCATCCACAGTGGATCAAGGTCAGCCGCATTCGGCCATGTGAGCGCACTAAGATCGACACTTACTTGCTGAAACAATTTAATACCTTTGAGCGCGGCGTAGATTCCTGCATCAGCACTGTACACTGGAATTAAAAATTCAGGCTCGAATTTTCAAAATCACTCCCCAGCGCGAATCCTCACGCGATCAGGCGCGACAACCCAGAGTCATCTATTGATTGGAGACGCGCCGCAAGCATGGGAATGGCTTTCGCCAACAGATCAAGGGCACCTCTAAAAATCCAAACTCCGTCGCGATACTGCGTTGCTCACAAAAAATTACTCCTTACATATCATATATATGCGGCGTCGCAATTTTTTGCTCGCGCCTTGTCTCGCTTAGGATTTTGAATTTTTAGAGGTGCC
>JANPNS010000379.1:0-14050 GCA_031427575.1 Gallionellaceae bacterium | reverse complement strand
GGTAGCCCGTAGCCTGTAGCGCCCTCTCCCTACGGGAAAGGGGCTGGGGGTGATGAGCTACTGGCTACCAGCTACGGGCTACCAGCTATGAACTATCCCCACCCCATCATCGCCCGCGAGGGCTGGCCGTTTCTGGCTATTTCGATTATTTTGGCGCTTGCTACCACTGTTTGGTGCGCGGCTTGGTCGATTCCGTTGTGGATCATCGCGCTGTTCGTACTGCAATTCTTTCGCGATCCGCCGCGCGAGATTCCGCAGGATGCAGATGCAGTGCTATCCCCGGCGGATGGCCGCATCGTGGCCGTGGAACGCACACAGGATCCGTATGCGCGGCGCGATGCGATCAAGGTCAGCGTGTTCATGAATGTGTTCAATGTGCATTCCAACCGCTGTCCGGTGGACGGGTCGGTGCAGCGCATTCAATATTTTCCCGGCAAATTCGTCAATGCCGATCTGGCCAAGGCCTCGCTGGAAAACGAACGCAATGCCATGCTGATAAAGACTGCGGACGGACAGGACGTTACTTGCGTGCAGGTGGCGGGGCTGATCGCACGGCGCATACTGTGCTATGTGAAAGAGGGTGATATTGTTGCGCGTGGCCAGCGCTACGGCTTCATCCGCTTCGGCTCGCGCGTGGATGTTTATCTGCCGCTGACGGCTACCGTGAAAGTGGCGATTGGTGATAAAGTATCAGCAACCAGTACGATCTTGGCGATCTTGGCTCGACACTGAGAGCCAGGCACCGAGTAACCCTGCGGACACATAAACATGCCAGAACTGAATAACCGTAAACCGTTAAATCTGCGCCGGCGCGGTATTTACTTGCTGCCCAATCTGCTCACCACAGGAGCCCTGTTCGCCGGCTTTTACGCCATTGTGCAGGCGATGAACAGCAAGTTTGAATATGCTGCTGTGGCAATTTTCATTGCCATGGTGCTGGATGGCCTGGATGGGCGCGTGGCTCGTATGACGCATACCCAAAGCGAATTTGGCGCAGAGTATGACAGCCTGTCCGACATGGTGTCGTTTGGCGTAGCGCCTTCCCTGCTGATGTATGAATGGGCGTTCCGGGATCTGGGTAAATGGGGCTGGTTCGCCGCCTTTATTTACTGCGTGGGCACGGCGTTGCGCCTGGCTCGCTTCAATACCAATATCGAAACGGTAGACAAGGGGTACTTTCAGGGTTTGCCCAGCCCGGCCGCCGCCGCGTTGATTGCAGGCTTCGTGTGGGTGATGCTGGACAACGAATTCAGCGGGCGCGAGTTGCGTTGGTACGCTGTTACCCTTACCGTGTTTGCCGGCTTGAGCATGGTGAGCAGTGTGCGCTTTTACAGCTTCAAGAATATCAACATGCGCAAGAGCGTGCCATTCATGGTCATCGTGATGTTCGCATTGTTCTTAATCCTGATTTCCAGCTATCCACCCGGGGTGCTGTTTCTGCTGTTCCTGGGCTATGCCCTGTCCGGCTATGTGCTGTGGTTGCTGGATATGCGCAAGAAAGCTTCAAGCCCGGACGCATAGTATTGCGCAATTAAACAAAAGCCGCTATATTGCGGCTATGCATTTCTCCCGCCACATTTCGCAATCACATTCCACGTTCAGCCTTCTGGCTGCGCTGCTGCTGCGCGTCGCGCGCTAAACATACCCCCAATCGTTTTGAAGCAGGCGGCATCCTTTAAGGATTGCCGCGCGTTAATTATTTGCAATGGAGCCCATCATGAATGACAGATTAGTAATATTCGATACCACCTTGCGCGATGGTGAGCAAAGCCCCGGCGCGTCCATGACCAAAGAAGAAAAGCTGCGCATTGCGCGGCAATTGGAAAAGCTTGGCGTGGATGTCATTGAGGCGGGATTCGCGGCCGCCAGCCCGGGCGACGCGGAAGCGATACAAGGCATTGCCAAAGCCATCAAGCATTCCACGGTGTGCTCGTTGGCGCGCGCCATCGAGCGTGATGTGCGCGCTGCGGGTGAGGCGATCAAGCCGGCCAAGTCCGGGCGTATCCATACCTTCATCGCCACATCGCCCATACACATGGAAAAGAAGTTGCGCATGCAGCCCGACCAGGTGGTGGAAGCGGCGGTGAAGGCGATTAAGCTTGCACTGGAATATACCGACGATGTGGAATTTTCCGCCGAGGACGCGGTGCGTTCTGAAATTGATTTCCTGGTGCGGGTGTTCGATGCGGCCATCAAGGCCGGGGCGAAGACAGTGAACGTGCCGGACACGGTTGGTTACAGCATCCCGGCGTTGTGGGGCGAGCGCATCCAGCAATTGATAGCGCGCGTGCCGAACAGCAACAAGGTGATATGGTCTACCCATTGCCATAACGACCTTGGTATGGCGGTAGCGAATTCGCTGGCCGCAGTGATGAATGGCGCGCGCCAGGTGGAATGTACTATTAACGGCTTGGGCGAACGTGCGGGCAATGCCAGTCTGGAAGAAATCGTGATGGCGGTGAAAACGCGGCGCGATGTATTCAGTTGCGATACACGCATAGACACCACGCAGATCGTGCCGACTTCCAAGCTGGTATCCAGCATCACCGGCTATCCGGTGCAGCCGAACAAGGCCATCGTCGGCGCCAATGCCTTTGCCCATGAATCCGGTATTCATCAGGACGGCGTGCTCAAGCACCGCGAGACTTATGAAATCATGCGCGCCGAAGATGTGGGCTGGAGCACCAACAAATTATCGTTGGGCAAACTTTCCGGTCGCAATGCTTTTCGTACGCGCTTGCAGGAGTTGGGCATCGTGCTGGAAAACGAGGACGCGGTGAATGCCGCTTTCTCCCGCTTCAAGGACTTGGCTGACCGCAAGCAGGAAATTTTCGACGAGGATATCCAGGCTCTGGTCAGTGAAGGCGTGGTGGCGCAAGTCAGCGAGCATTTCCACTTGGTGTCGATGCGTGCACACTCTGAAACCGGCATCTTGCCCAAGGCGCAGGTGGTCGTTAGCGTAGGCGGCAAAGAACACAGCGCCGAAATGCAGGGCGGTGGCCCGGTAGATGCCACGTTCAAGGCCATCGAGCAAATCGTCCACAGCGGCACCGAGCTGCAATTGTATTCGGTCAACAACATCACCAGCGGCACCGATGCGCAGGGTGAGGTGACCGTGCGCCTGTCCAAAGGCGGACGCATCGTCAACGGCCAGGGCGCGGATACCGACATCGTGGTGGCCTCGGCCAAGGCTTATCTCAATGCGCTGAACAAATTGCACAGCAAACTGGAACGTGCGCATCCGCAGGTGTGATGGGTGCAGTCAACTTGCCTGGGTGTGGCGCCCATATGCTGCGATATATGAATCATGTACCGCTATTACTGTTGCTGGTGATAATTTCCGGTTGTGCCAATCGCACACAACCCATGCGCGTCTGGAATGCATCAGTCATGGCGGATCATGCCCAGGATGGGGCGGCGATAGAGTTATCAGATAATTCAAGACCTGCCAAGGGCAAAAAGAATAGTAAAGTTGTTGTCGCCACGATTAATACGGACGATGTCAGGAACCTTATTCGTATTCAGCAACGGGTGGAAAGCGCTGTCGGCGAATTGCATACCGAATTGCTGATAGCGGAAGGTAATGAGCCTAACGGTTTTTCTTTCAGCCACGGAGCGCTGCAGTTTATTGCTGTCAACATAGGCATGTTAAACCTTTTGGGCCAAGATGAAGATGCCACAGCAGCGTTGATAGGGCACGAGTTGGCCCATTTATATCTTGCTCACGGCAAGCAGCGGCAAGACCGGGAAAATGATCGCGCCATCACCACCACCGTTATCGCTTTCGCACTGGGTGTGGTTGGAATCCCGTTCGGAGCCGTTGATTTTGCAACGGGAACGATAGCCAAATCCTACACCAGAGAAGAAGAGCGCGACGCAGACCGGTTTGGTCTTACCTTCATGTCTCAGGCGGGATTTGATCCGTGGGGTGCGGTGCGCTTGCACGAGAAACTGGCAGCGGTTCCCGGCGGATCCGGAATATCCTTCCTGAGTACCCATCCATCCACTTCTGAACGCATTGAGAATATGAAACGGCTGGCGCAAGAGCTACATTAACATGCGGCATTAAGGGCACCTCTAAAAATTCAAAATCCTAAGCCAGGCAAGGCGCGCTAAAATTTTTAGCGCGCCGCATATGTTTGATATGTAAGCGTTAAAATTTATTGAGCAACGCAGCATCGCGACGGAGTTTGGATTTTTAGAGGTGCCCTTAAGAAAGTACTGCGCAACTGTGATGAGAGTGGCGTGTAACAGTATTCCGTTGTTGCCCAAACCGTGTAAGATTACGCCACGATTCTTGTGGGAAACCAACGAATGATGAATAAAGAGCGCCCCCGGCACCTCGCCCTGCATTTAATCAAATTGCCCTTGCCAGGCGTTGTTTCCATTCTTCACCGTATCAGTGGCTTGTTGCTGTTTCTGATGCTGCCGTTATTGTTGGTCATGCTGCAATACAGCTTGCTCTCCATCGAGACTTATACCCAGTTGGTCGGGGTATTGCAAAATCCTGTTATTAAATTAATTCTGCTTGGACTGGGGTGGGCGTTTTTTCATCATTTTTGCGCTGGTATTCGCTATCTGGCGATTGATCTGGATTTTGGTGTCGGGCTGGCACCAGCGCAAGTAACCAGTCGCCTGGTTTTGATCGCAGGCCTAAGTCTGACCGTGCTATTGGGCGCATGGCTATGGTAGATCGTATTGTAACTGGAGCGCATTACGGCCTGAGTGACTGGCTGGCGCAGCGTATTACTGCGGTGTTGATGGTGATTTATACGCTGTTCATGGCGGGCTATGTGGCGCTGCATCCTGACCTGGGCTATGACAGATGGATAGGATTGTTCTCCAATCAAGTGATGCGCGCATTCTCCCTGCTATTCCTGTTGGCCGTGTATTACCACGCATGGATCGGGGTGCGTGACGTTGTGATGGATTACGTCAAGGCGGCCGGCGTACGTCTGGTCATTTATGTGTTGGTGATTGTGGCGCTGCTGCTTTATACAATTTGGTCAGTGCAGATATTGTGGGGGATGTGATGTGCTTCGATACATTTTTCGTTCGTCTCTTCGTCAGGCTCAGGACGCGGCCTGAGTGCCGCACTTCGTGCGGTGTATCGAAGGATGAACGAAAAACACTCAGCACGAACGGATGGATAGGAATATATGGCAATCGCTAAACGAACTTTTGATGTGGTTATTGTAGGTGCCGGTGGCTCCGGCATGCGCGCCGCGCTGGCCTTGTCCGAAGCGGGGTTGAAAGTGGCGGTGCTGTCCAAGGTGTTTCCGACGCGCTCGCACACTGTGGCGGCGCAGGGCGGCATCGCGGCGTCGCTGGGCAATGTCAAAGAAGATAACTGGCACTGGCATATGTATGACACGGTGAAAGGCTCGGACTATCTGGGCGATCAGGACGCCATCGAATTCATGTGCCGCGCCGCGCCGGAGGCGGTGTATGAGCTTGAACATTTCGGCATGCCGTTTGATCGCCTGGACAACGGCAAGATTTATCAACGCCCGTTTGGCGGCCACATGCAGGGATTCGGCAAGACGCCGGTGGAACGCGCCTGTGCCGCTGCCGACCGCACCGGCCATGCCTTGCTGCATACGCTGTATCAGCAGAACGTAAAAGCCAACACCCATTTTTTTGTGGAGTGGATGGCGCTGGATTTGATTCGTGATGAAGATGGCGATGTGCTCGGCGTGGTGGCGATGGAAATCGAAACCAGCGAAGTGATGATCTTGCAGGCACGCGCCACCTTGTTTGCCACTGGCGGCGCGGGGCGAATTTTCAAGGCCAGTACTAACGCCTATATTAATACCGGCGATGGGCTGGGCATGGCGGCACGGGCCGGCATTCCGCTGGAGGACATGGAGTTCTTTCAGTTTCATCCGACCGGGGTATATGGCGCAGGCGTGCTGATTTCCGAGGGTGTGCGCGGCGAAGGCGGTTTTTTGATAAATAAGGATGGCGAGCGCTTCATGGAGCGCTACGCGCCGAATGCCAAGGATTTAGCCAGCCGCGATGTAGTGTCGCGCGCCATGGCCACCGAGATCAAGGAAGGGCGCGGATGTGGCACGCATGGCGATCATCTGTTATTGAAACTGGATCACATCGGCGAAGCGGTCATTCGGCAACGCTTGCCCGGCATACGCGAGATTGCGCTCAAGTTTGCCCATGTTGATCCGGCGCGCGAACCCATTCCGGTGGTGCCGACCGCGCATTACATGATGGGCGGCATCCCCACCAATTATCACGGACAAGTGGTCGCGCCCTACAAGACTGGCCCGGAAGAAGTGGTGCAGGGTTTTTACGCCGTGGGCGAGTGCGCCTGCGTGTCGGTGCATGGCGCGAATCGTCTGGGGTGCAATTCACTGCTGGATTTACTGGTATTCGGACGCGAAGCAGCACGGCAGATTATCGAAGACCTGCAGCGCAATCCGCACCCCAAGCCCTTGCCACACGATGCGGTCGAGCGGCCACTGGCGCGCATGGCTAGGCTGGAAAATCAAAAGAAGGGCGAAAGCGTGGCCGAAGTGGGCGCGGAAATGCGGCAAGTGATGCAGCACCATTGCGGCGTATTTCGTTTTCCTGACACGCTGACCCAAGGCGTGCAAAAAATTCTTGCTGTGGCCGAAAAGGTCAAACACACTGCGATCAAGGATCACAGCAAGGTATTCAACACGGCACGCGTGGAAGCGCTGGAACTCGACAACCTGATCGAAGTAGCGCAAGCCACCATGCATGCCGCCGCTGCGCGTGAAGAAAGCCGTGGTGGCCACGCGCGCGATGATTTCCCGCAACGCGATGATGATAAATGGCTGAAGCATTCATTGTATTTCAGCGAGGGGCATAAGCTGGATTACAAACCGGTAAGGTTGAAACCGTTGACCGTGGAATCGTTTCCGCTCAAGGCGCGGGTTTATTGATGAGCCAGTAGCCAGTAGCTGGTAGCTAGTAGCGGGTAGCCAACCCCGGTTTTTCTACCCGCTACAAGCTACTGACTACAAGCTTAGGAGTTGCAATGAAATTTCGTATCTATCGTTATAACCCGGAAACCGATGCCCAGCCGTCCATGCGTAATTATGATCTGGACATGGAGGCGGGCGATGCCATGTTGCTGGATGCGCTGCTGCTGATCAAGGAGCAGGACGATAGTCTGTCACTGCGCAAGTCCTGCCGTGAGGGAGTGTGCGGATCGGACGGCATGAATATTAACGGTCGCAACGGTTTGGCGTGTATCACGCCGCTGTCGAGTTTGAAGCAGCCGATTGAGATTCGCCCGCTGCCCGGCCTGCCGGTGATACGCGATCTGGTGGTGGATATGACGCAGTTTTTCAAGCAATACCATTCGATCAAACCCTATCTGGTGAACAACGATCCGCCGCCGGAAACAGAACGCCTGCAATCACCGGCGCAGCGCGCCGAGCTGGATGGCTTGTACGAGTGCATACTGTGCGGCTGTTGCACTTCGGCCTGCCCTTCGTTCTGGTGGAATCCGGATAAATTTGTCGGCCCCGCCGGGCTGTTGCAGGCTTATCGTTTTATCGTTGATACGCGTGATCAAGCTACTGCCGAACGGTTGGATAATCTGGAAGATCCGTACCGATTATTTCGTTGCCACACCATTATGAATTGTGTGGATGTGTGCCCCAAGGGATTGAACCCGACCAAGGCCATAGGGAAAATAAAAGCGTTGATGGTAAAGCGCGTCGTATAACAAGTTAGGGTAGGAGCGGGCCCTGCGTGTGTTGTTGGGGCTTCAGCCCCTTACAACCACGGCGTACCCCTTGCGGGTGCTGCCCGTGATTTATGTTTGTTGCGATATTCGCGGGCATGGCCCGCTCCTACAGTCGAGGGGCAGATATTGGCTGGAGAAAAGGACAACAAAGCTCTGGAACGCGTGCGCTGGCGTTGCCGTCGTGGCTTGCTGGAGTTGGATATTGTGCTGGGGCGTTTCATCGAACAGTGTTACACGGGTCTGGATGAGGTGCAGCAAATTTCATTCGATGCCCTGCTGGATATGCCTGATAATGATTTGTGGGATATGATTTCGGGCAGGGGGACAGTGCCGTTGCCAGGCGAGCAACAGGCTCTGCTGGAAAAAATCAGAGCGGTTTAGAAACCGGATGGAGCGCGGGCAGCTTGCCCGCAAACGTTGGAGAGTATTAATGGGAAAAAATCGCATTGCAACTTTGACCCTGGATGATGGCAGGAGTGTCGAGCTGCCGATATTATCCGGCACGCTGGGGCAGGATGTGATCGACATTCGTGCGCTCAGCAAGCTTGGCATGTTTACCTACGATCCGGCCTTTTTGTCCACTGCCAGTTGCTCTTCCAGCATTACGTTCATCGATGGCGATGCCGGACAGTTGTATTACCGCGGCTATCCGATTGAGCAATTGGCGGAACATTCTGATTTCCTTGAAGTGTGCTATTTATTGTTGCACGGTGAATTGCCGAATTCAGCCCAGAAAGCCGGGTTCCGCGCCAAAGTCACGGAACATACAATGGTGCATGACCAGATCGTGCGCTTCTTCAGCGGCTTCCGCCGCGATGCGCATCCGATGGCGGTCATGGTCGGCGTGGTGGGCGCGTTGTCGGCCTTCTATCATGATTCGCTGGACATCAATAATCCGGAACACCGCGAAATTTCCGCGCTGCGCATGATTGCCAAGGTGCCGACGATTGCTGCGATGGCGTACAAGTACAACACCGGTTATCCCTTCATGTACCCGAAGAATTCCTTCAGCTATGTGGAAAACCTGATGTATATGATGTTTGCGATGCCGACTGAAGAGTACATTCCCAATGCCAAACTGGTGCGCGCGCTGGAACGCATCATGATTCTGCACGCGGATCATGAGCAAAATGCTTCCACCTCGACTGTCAGGCTGGCGGGTTCAAGCGGCGCCAACCCGTTTGCCTGTGTATCTTCCGGCATTGCCGCGCTGTGGGGCCCGGCGCACGGTGGCGCGAACGAAGCGGTGCTGAATATGCTGCAAGAAATCGGCGATGTGTCGCACGTGGCCGATTTCATGAAGGGTGTGAAAGATAAAAAATATCGCTTGATGGGCTTCGGCCACCGCGTCTACAAGAACATGGATCCGCGCGCCAAAGTGATGCGCGAAACCTGTTACGAAGTGCTCAAAGAGCTTAACCTGGAAAATGACCCGATATTCAGAATGGCACTGGAGCTGGAGCAGATTGCGTTGAGCGATGAATATTTCATCGAGCGCAAGCTGTATCCCAATGTAGATTTTTATTCCGGCATCGTGCTGCGCGCACTGGGCATTCCGACCAATATGTTTACCGTGTTCTTTGCCGTGGCGCGCACCATAGGCTGGATTTCGCAGTGGAACGAGATGATCTCCGACCCCGAGCGCAAAATTGGCCGCCCACGTCAGTTGTATCAGGGCGCGACCAGGCGCGATTACGTTCCAGTGGCCAAGCGTTAGCCTATGCCCGCACCAGGAAAAAATTATTTGCAGGCCATGCGCGACACATCGCAGCTGTTCGGCATGAATAATATATTTGTTGAGGGTTTGTACGAAGAATACCTGGCCAATCCGGCTTCGGTTGCTGAGGCATGGCGCAGTTTTTTCGATGCGCTGCAACAGTCAGCCGGTGCGCCGCATGATATAGCGCACAGCCCCATTCAGCGTGCTTTTGCGGCCTTGCCAAAATATGCGGAAAATTTATTGCCGGAAGTCGGCCTGGAGCGCAAACAGGTTGCCGTGTTGCAGATGATCAATGCCCACCGCTTTCTGGGTGTGCGCGTGGCCAGGCTGGATCCACTCAATCGTCATGCCCGGCCGCAAGTGCCGGAACTCGATCCCGCTTTCTACGGTTTGACCGAAGCGGACAGGGACGTCACTTTTGAGACCGGATCATTAGTCGGTTCGCCGCGCATGACCTTGCGCGAGATTCTGCAACTGCTGCGGCAAACCTATTGCAGCAGTATCGGCGCGGAATATATGTACCTCAGCGACATCGCGCAGAAACGCTGGTTCCAGCAGCGGCTGGAAGGCAGCCGCGGTGTGGCCGATTATACGGTGGCCCAGCGCCGCCACATTCTGCAGCAACTGACCGCAGCCGAAACGCTGGAACGCTATCTGCACACCAAGTACGTCGGGCAAAAACGCTTCTCGCTGGAAGGCGGTGAAACTCTGATTCCCCTGCTTGATCATCTGTTGCAGCGCGCCGGCAGTCAGGGGGTGCGGGAAACGGTGATCGGCATGGCGCACCGCGGTCGCCTGAATGTGCTGGTGAACATTCTGGGTAAATTGCCGTCCATGCTGTTTGCCGAATTTGAGGGCGTGCACACCGATGAATTGACCTCGGGCGATGTGAAATACCACAATGGGTTTGCTGCGGAAGTGGTTGTGCCTAACGGTTCCATGCATGTCACGCTGGCGTTTAATCCATCTCATCTGGAGATCGTCTGCCCGGTCGTGGAAGGGTCGGTGCGCGCACGCCAGCACACGCGCGGCGATCACGATGGCGGCAAAGTGATGCCGGTGCTGTTGCATGGCGATGCGGCATTCGCCGGTCAGGGCGTGGTGATGGAGACCTTGAACCTGTCGCAGACCCGTGGTTACAGCACGGGCGGAACCGTGCATATCATCATCAACAACCAGATTGGTTTTACCACCTCGGATGTGCGCGATGCGCGTTCCTCGCTGTATTGCAGTGACGTGGCGAAAATGATAGAAGCGCCGATATTCCATGTTAATGCAGATGATCCGGAAGCGGTGTTGCTGGTCACCGAAATTGCTTTGGACTATCGTATGACCTATCAGCGCGATGTGGTGATCGATATGGTGTGTTTCCGCAAACTGGGCCATAACGAACAGGATGAGCCTATGGTGACCCAGCCATTTATGTATCGCTATGTTAACCAGCATCCCGGCATGCGTGCCTTGTACGCCACGAAACTGGTGGATGCGGGGGTGGTTGCGGCGGATGAACCGGAAGCGATGATAGCGGATTACCGGCAGACCATGGATGACGGGCGCAGTCCGGTCGAGACTTTGAAAATTGACGCAACCCGCAGCCATGCCAAACGCTGGGCAAAATTTCGGCTGGACGCATCCTGGCGCGAGCCTGCTAAAACCTCGCTGAAGCTGGATCGCCTGAAATTTTTGGCGCAACGCCTGACCACTATCCCGGCCGGGTTCAGTCTTCATCCACGGGTCGAGAAAGTCATTGAAGATCGTCGTGCCATGGGGCGCGGCGAGCTGCCGCTGGATTGGGGTATGGCGGAGAACCTGGCTTATGCCAGTCTGCTGACCGAGGGTTATCCGGTGCGCCTTGCCGGTCAGGATTCCGGGCGCGGCACCTTCTTTCATCGCCATGCTGTGTTGCATGATCAGAACCGGGTCAATTGGCAAGAGGGCTACCATGTGCCATTACAAAAACTGGAAGCAGGACAAGCCGATTTTGTCGTGATTGATTCCACCCTGTCCGAAGAAGCGGTGCTGGCGTTCGAATATGGCTACGCGACCGCCGAACCCGATTCGCTGGTGATATGGGAAGCGCAGTTCGGTGATTTCGCCAACGGCGCGCAAGTTGTGATCGACCAATTCCTTGCCTCGGGCGAAAGCAAATGGGGCAGGTTATGCGGCTTGGTCATGCTGCTGCCACATGGCTACGAAGGGCAGGGCGCGGAGCATTCATCCGGGCGCATCGAACGCTATTTGCAATTGTGCGCCGACTACAATATTCAGGTGTGCATCCCTACTACACCGGCGCAGATGTTCCATCTGTTGCGCCGCCAGATGCTGCGCCCCTATCGCAAACCGCTGATCGTGTTTACCCCTAAAAGCATGCTGCGCAGCAAGGATGCGGCTTCTCCCATGGAGAATCTGGTCCATGGCGAATTTCAACCGGTAATGAGCGAAGTGGATGATCTTGATGCGTCCAAGGTGCGCCGTCTCATCGTGTGCAGTGGCAAGGTGTATTACGATTTGCTCAAGTCGCGTCGCGAACGCGGCATAAAGAATATGGCCATTATTCGCCTGGAACAGCTCTACCCATTCCCGCATCAGGAGTTCGCGGCGCAAATAACCGCCTATCCGAATGCCAGCGAAGTGGTGTGGTGCCAGGAAGAGCCCGGCAATCAGGGCGCATGGCATCGCATTCAGCATTATTTATTGCGCCATCTGCGGCCGGGTATGCACCTTGATTACGCCTTGCGGCCCTCCGCAGCGGCACCTGCCGTTGGTTATCTGGCACTGCATAACGCCCAGCAAAAAGCTGTCATCGACGCCGCCTTCCGCGAAGATCTCAATATCAAACCCATCCCAGGAGCCAAACACCATGAAAATTGAAATTAAAGTGCCACAACTCTCCGAATCGGTTGCCGAAGCCACGCTGGTGTCCTGGCTCAAGCAACCGGGTGAAGCGGTGAAGGAAGGCGAGAATTTGATCGACATCGAAACCGATAAAGTGGTACTGGAATTGCCCGCGATCAAATCCGGCGTGCTCAGCAAAATCCTCAAGAAAAATGGCGACAAGGTTAGCAGCAATGAAGTCATCGCCCTGCTGGATACCGACGCCAAGGCCAGCGTGCAAGCTGCAGCTCAACCCGCTGCTGTGGCCAAGGTACAAACCGCAGTCATGCCTGCGGCGCAAAAAATCGCGGCGGAAAAAAATGTGGATACGGCAACCATCAGCGGCAGCGGACGCGGCGGGCGTGTGATCAAAGAGGATGTGTTGACAGCCATACCGGGTAAACCTGCCGCGCCGCTTGCTGCGATTGCGCAAGCCCCGGCGGGAGGCCGGTTGGAGCAACGCGTGCCGATGACGCGTATCCGCCAGCGCATTGCCGAACGCCTGCTGCAGTCGCAACAGAACGCCGCCATACTGACCACCTTCAACGAAGTGAACATGCAGCCGGTAATAGACCTGCGCAACCGCTACAAGGATGCGTTCGAAAAAAAGCACGGCGTCAAACTGGGCTTCATGTCCTTCTTCGTCAAGGCAACGCTGCTTGCCTTGCAAAAATTCCCGGTGGTCAACGCCTCGGTGGATGGCACCGACATCATTTATCACGGCTACTATGACATCGGCGTGGCCATCGGCAGCGAGCGCGGTTTGGTAGTGCCCATTATCCGCGATGCCGACAAACTTTCGCTGGCGGATATTGAAAAACAGATCGTCGAATTTGGCGCGCGCGCCAAGGATGGCAAGATCACGCTGGAAGAACTGACTGGCGGCACCTTTACCATTTCCAACGGTGGCGTGTTCGGTTCCATGTTGTCCACCCCCATCATCAATCCGCCGCAAAGCGCCATACTCGGCATACATGCTACCAAAGACAGACCAGTGGCCGAGAACGGCCAGGTGGTCATCCGTCCGATGAACTATCTTGCACTGTCTTATGATCATCGCATCGTGGATGGACGCGAGGCGGTGCTATTTCTCGCTACAATTAAAGAAGCGCTGGAGTTTCCGGGACGGGGGTTGCTGGATTTGTAGGGGGTGCAACTATCCCCTCACCCTTGCAGGGGGAGGGTTTAGGGTGGGGGTAGAAACTAAAATTTGCTTCCGTATTTTTGTGTTGTGAAGAAAAACAAAACCGTCGGGGTACGACTACTCCCTCCCCCCTTGTGGGATAACCAGCGACTTGGCTATCGTTTTTTGATAGCCTAGTCGAATGGCTAGTAGTTCCATCAGAGGGCGGGGGAGAGGGGGAAATCAACACCGCCTGGGGTTGCCCGGCAGCTGGCTACTTTCTTTTGCTTCGCCAAAAGAAAGTAACCCAAGAAAAGGCGACCCCGGTTTACCGCCCTACGGGTTCCCTCGATCAGCCACAAGCAAGCGGGGCTGCGCAACTCGACCTGGCGGGGCGCACACCCCGCGCCCCACTGCGGAGCTCGAACATAACCAGCGACTTAGCTGGCGTTGTTTGCTAGAGCATTTTTGATTTAATTATATACATAGCCAGATGATGCGAAATAATTGGCACACTCGGTTGGGGAAAAGGCATTGAGGAGTTGTCCGATTTCGCTCCAGAGATCATCGACGTTGCGGTGTGCCGCTTTTCTGAGCA
>JANPNS010000378.1:0-9052 GCA_031427575.1 Gallionellaceae bacterium | reverse complement strand
TTTTTTGCTCGCGCCTTGTCTCGCTTATAACCAGCCACTTAGCTACCGTCTTTTGGTGGCTTAGTGGAATGGCTAGTTGAATTTTTAGAGGCGCCCTAATGAGCAACATATCCCTGCTCCGCCTGTCCGCCCTGTGTATTTTCGCGCTGCTATACCAGCCCGCTCTGGCTGCGCCGCAGCCGTGGGCGAAACTCACCCCGCTACAGCAAGAGGCGCTGGCTCCACTGTCTAATGATTGGGACGCGATTCCGGAAAAACAGCAGCAGCATTTCATAAAGCTGGCCAAACGCTACCCGAAACTGACCGCAGTACAAAAATGGCGCATGCTTGACAGGTTAGAACGCTGGAGCAAACTGACGCCAGAACAGCGCGCACAGGCGCGTGATAAATTCCGGGCCTTCAGCAAAGTGCCTCCGAAACAACGCGAACAGGTCAAACAAATGGTGCGTCAACAGGAAGCGGAGCAGGCCGCAAGCGGTGTACCGCCCGGCAATCCAGCACCATAACCAGCCACTGGTGAGAATTACACATTCGAGCTTCTTGCAGAAATATTTTTAGAGGCTACGTGTTTAATGCCGCCCTCATAACGGTTTATCCTGTCACTTTCTGCGCTCATCGGGTAGAGTTTAGGGCGCCTCAAAAAATTCAACTAGCCATTCCACTAAGCCACCAAAAGACGGTAGCTAAGTGGCTGGTTATAAGCGAGACAAGGCGCGAGCAAAAAATTGCGCCGCCGCATATGTATGATATGTAAGGAGTAATTTTTTGTGAGCAACGCAGTATCGCGACGGAGTTTGGATTTTTAGAGGTGCCCTTTATTGGTGGTTAAGAACATCGCGAGAGGCGGCAGCGCAAGGCGTGAACGGGCGAAAAATGTTAGCATGCAGCCCTATGCTTAACGACCGCGCACAAATCCTGCTTAAAACCTTGGTGGATCGCTACATCAGCGATGGCCAGCCGGTGGGTTCGCGCGCGCTGCAACAATTCTCCGGGCTGGAGGTCAGTTCCGCCACCATCCGCAATGTGATGGCCGATCTGGAGGAAATGGGGCTGGTGAGCAGCCCACATACTTCTGCCGGGCGCGTGCCAACCGCGCTGGGGTATCGTTTGTTCATAGACACCTTGATGGTGGTGCAACCGCTGGACACCGCACGAGTACAGCAGCTTGAGTATCAATTACAACCGGACAATCCCTCGCGCTTGGTAACACAGGCATCCAATCTGTTATCTGAGCTCACTCATTACGCCGGAGTTGTCGCCACACCGAGGCGCGAAACTTTCGCAGTACGGCAAATCGAATTTCTTCGTCTGTCAGAAAGAAGGGTACTGCTGATTATTGTGATGCCGGACGGCGAAGTAGAAAACCGCGTATTTCTGACGCATAAGGATTACAGCCAATCGCAGCTGACTGAGGCGGGTAATTTTTTGAGTCAGCATTATGCTGGCTGCCCATTCCATGACATTCATCAGCGCGTACAATCCGAGTTGCACCAACTGCAACATGATATGACCGCGCTCTTGAGCGCAGCGATGGCAGCAAGCGATGAAGCGATGGCTCGTAAAAGCGAGGATTATGTCATCAGCGGTGAGCGCAATCTGCTGCACATCAACGATCTCTCTGCCAACATGAGCCAATTGCGGGGCATGTTCAATGTGTTTGAACAAAAAACAGAGCTGCTTCATCTGCTAAATGCGGGTCGTCATGCGCCAGGCGTGCATATTTTCGTAGGCGACGAATCCGGGCTGGCCGGACTGGACGAATTCAGCGTGGTGAGTGCACCATATGCCTCTAATGGCAAGGTTGTTGGCATGCTGGCAGTGGTCGGGCCCAAACGCATGCATTACGAGAAAGTGGTGCCGATTGTAGACATTACCGCCAAGTTGCTGAGCAACGCACTATCACAATATCAGCCTCCCATTAAAGTATAAAGGGCGCCTCTAAAAATTCAAAATCCTAAGCGAGACAAGGCGCGAGCAAAAAAATTGCGGCGCCGCATATATATGATATGTAAGGAGTGATTTTTTGTGAGCAACGCAGTATCGCGACGGAGTTTGGATTTTTAGAGGTGCCCTAAAACATGACATATAAAATCGAACCTGCTTATTCCCACGGCACAGTTGAAAAAACCGCCGTGCTACTGGTCAATCTTGGCACGCCGAATGCTCCCACCGCCGAGGCAGTCAAGCCTTATCTGAGTGAATTTCTGGGTGATCCGCGCGTGGTGGAAATTCCCAAGGCTATCTGGTGGCTGATACTTAATGGCGTTATTCTGAACTTGCGCCCGAAAAAATCCGCTGCGAAATATGCCACCATCTGGCTGCCGCAAGGCTCGCCGCTCAAGGTGTATACCGAGCGCCAAACCACGCTGTTGCAGGGCTATCTCGGCGAAAAAACCAAGGGTGTCCCGTTAGTGGTGGATTACGCCATGCGCTATGGCAATCCGTCCATTCCGAGCGTGTTGGCCAAACTCAAGCAGCAGAACTGCCAGCGCATCCTGTTACTGCCGATGTATCCGCAGTATGCTGCCAGTGCCACGGGCACCGCCTGTGATGTGATATTCAGCGAGCTGGCCAAGCAGCGCAATATGCCGGCCTTGCGCACCATCAAACATTTCCATGACCACCCCGGCTATATCGCGGCCACGGTGCAAAATATTCGCGACTACTGGACCGTACATGGCCGTCCGGACAGGTTGGTGATGAGCTTCCACGGTGTGCCGCGCTACACGCTGGACAAGGGCGACCCGTACCACTGCGAATGCCAAAAAAGTGGTCGCCTGATTGCGGAGGGACTGGGGTTAAACAAGGAACAATACACTATCAGCTTCCAGTCACGCTTCGGCAAGGCGGAGTGGATCCAGCCCTATACTACCGCCACGCTGCAAGCACTGGGTAAACAGAAAATCAAACGCGTAGATGTGGTCTGCCCCGGCTTTGTGGCGGACTGTCTGGAAACACTGGAAGAAATTGCGCAGGAAGGTAAAGAGGATTTTAAACACGCGGGTGGCGGCGAATATCATTACATTCCCTGCCTCAACGATCGGCCTGACTGGATACAGGCGCTGACCGGTCTGGTGCTGGATAATTTGCACGGCTGGCTGGACAAACCGGATGCGGCGCAACGGGAACAGGGACGGTTGAGGGCGTTGGCAGCGGGGGCAAAGGCATGATCGTTGATCAAAAAAACGATCTCGCGAAAATAAAATATCCATAAAATGAAAGTGGGTGGGATCCGCATCATCTCTGTGATCTCTGTGGCTTGAATTTCGTTTTTTTCTTGATAAGGAGATGCATCGTGTTTATTCGCGTTGTTATGAAAAGCCTCACCCTGATTCTATCTCTGCTCATCCCCATCACAGCCAGCGCCGGTAATACCGAACTGACCTGGTACGGGCATGCCGCATTCAAGATCACGACTCCCTCCGGCAAAGTGCTGCTGATTGATCCGTGGCTGACCAACCCCGCCAACAAGAGTGGCCAGGAAGACCTGTCCAAGCTGGACAAGGTTGACCTGATTCTGATCAGCCACGGCCATTTCGACCATGTGGGGTGACAGCGTGGGAATCGCCAAAAAAACCGGCGCCAGGCTGGTCGCCACTTATGATCTGGGACAGGCGCTGGCGCAATACGGCGGCTATCCCAAAGAACAAATGGGGATGGACACCATGGGAAATTTTGGCGGTGAGCTCACCCTGCTGGATGGTGAAGTGAAGATCGCCTTCATTCCTGCGCTACACAGCTCTACCGTGAGCGAGCCGGAAGGCGCCAAAAATATCCACGATGGCGGCAACCCCGGCGGCTTTCTGATCAGCATCAAGAATGGCCCGTCCATTTACCATACCGGCGATACCGATGTCTTTGCCGACATGGCGCTGGTCAAGCAATTCCACAAGGTGGATGTGATGCTGGCAGCCATCGGCGGGCATTTCACCATGGGCCCGGAGCGCGCAGCGCAAGCAGTCAAACTGGTGCAGCCGCGCATGGTCATCCCGATGCACTATGCCACCTTCCCCATTATCAACGGCACGCCACAAGCGCTGGAAAAATCACTCAGGGCGCTGCATGTGCGCACCAAAGTAAAGGTCATGCAAGTGGGTACCACCATCAAGCTGTAAGGACAATTACGAATGGAAATGGCAGTAAGCTATAGGGAATCTACAAATGTAGATGAATAAATAAAACCCCCTTAGTTCATGAGGCCGATTTTAGGTCCATTGAATACTGTCCTGTATTTAGCCAGCATGGTCGGGACTTCCGTATTCTGCACTTCAAATTCGATAGGAGTAATTTCTTTAGTGATGTATTTTTCCGGTACTTTAATGAAAATCGTATATTCGTTGATCCTGCCATGATGAATTAACAGGGGTGTCTCAGTGCCCAAAATAGACTGGCCCTGCATACCACTGGTGGCGCTAAAAAACACTTGAAAATCTTTGCTTGTTTCATTCACGAGTTTGAGCACATACTTGTTTTGAATTGAGCCGTCACTCTGCACCACAAACAGCGGCTGCCGTTCTGCCAGTACTGTCAGCTTGAGTGGCCCTGAATATGTCAGTTTATAGACACCCAATACTATCGCAGGAAAAACCACAAATAGCACAAGCAGGAGATAACGGGCATATTTATATTGATACCATTTTTTATTGCTGACTTTTTTGTTTAAGGTGTCAAAAAGCGCATACAAAGAACCAAACATGGCGACTGAAGCCACGAAAGCGGCCTTATATTTGCCTCCCGCGTCCAACCATACTCCGGTAGACATCCTGGAGCCTAGGGCTATCATGCCATGCACTACAATAGCGACCAATATCCCATAAGCAATACATTCGAAAATATATATTAAGCGCTTCATGATTACCTCCATTCACCCTCAAACAGGCAGGCAATTCTTCAAGATATTCAAGCTTGAGCTGTGGCACCGTCGAATATTCGAGTTTAGAAGTAGATGCCTGCTCATTATCACACCTCAACTCCCCCTCGTTTCAGTCCGCCCAATTCTCTGGGTGAACACCTTCTGCACCCATGTGAGGGTGCCCTGAATTTTATGTGGTCGGAATTCAATAACATTGCGGCTTCCGTTCCAAAAATTGAATGCTAAACCGATTGAGCGCATCTTTCCAGTTTTTATTCTTTTTGCAAAACAGCACTGCCATTACAAGCGAATAAAATGCTCACGGTAATATTTCATCTCGTCTATGGATTCGTAAATGTCAGCCAGTGCTTCATGCTTGCCGTGCTTTTTCAAGCCCTGTGCCAGCTCCGGCTTCCAGCGCTTGGCCAGCTCCTTGAGTGTGCTCACGTCCAGGTTGCGATAGTGGAAATAGGCTTCCAGTTGCGGCATCCAGCGCGCCAGAAAACGCCTGTCCTGACAGATGGAATTGCCGCACATCGGTGAAATTTTATCAGGCACATATTCTTTGAGGAATGCCAGCATTTGCGCCTCTGCGCCGGCATCATCCAGCGTAGCTGCTTTAACCTTGTCTATCAGGCCGGATTTGGCGTGGGTGGATTTATTCCAGGCGTCCATACCATCCAGCACACTGTCCGGCTGATGCACCACCAGCACCGGCGCTTCGGCTATGGCATTCAAATCGCCGTCGGTTATAACCAGTGCGATTTCAATAATACGGTCGGTTTCCGGGACCAAGCCCGACATTTCCATGTCTATCCAGATAAGATGGTTTTGATTTTGTGCCATAATCTTGTCGCATTAGAACGGTTGGGCGGGTATTGTGTCACATCGGCCTTAAACCGCGCTATTGCAAATTTTCAGGACACCCATGACACCCTTCATTTTTTCAGCATTATTCATTGGCGCGCTTTTTATAACGACCCTGGCCAAACTGTGGCTGGCGCAGCGCCACCTGGCCCATATCGCAGGGCATCGCGCCCAAGTGCCGCCAGCCTTCCATGAGCAGACAGCCTTGACTGCTCACCACAAAGCGGCTGATTACACCAGCGCCAAGACACGCTTGGGCATGCTGCACGCGCTCTTCGAAACAATATTGCTGCTCGCATTCACCATGGGTGGGGGGATACAATGGCTGGCCAATTTGTGGCAGACCACTTTTACCGACCCCCTGACGCAAGGCATGGCCACCATCGTTTCCGTACTGTTGTTGAGCTCACTGCTGGAATCACCCTTCAGCCTATATCGCACATTTGTCATAGAAGCGCGCTATGGTTTTAACAAGATGACTCTGGCGCTGTATCTGGCGGATGCCGCCAAGGGACTACTGCTCGGTGCCGCGCTCGGCCTGCCGTTATTGTTCGGCGTGCTGTGGCTGATGGAACGCATGGGCGGCATTTGGTGGCTATACGTGTGGGGCGTGTGGGTGACCTTCAATCTACTGCTGCTGTTTATTTACCCGTCGTTTATCGCACCGCTGTTCAACAAATTCCTGCCGCTTCAAGACGAAACGCTCAAGGCACGCATTGAGACCCTGCTGCAGAAATGCGGCTTTACTTCTCAAGGACTGTTCGTGATGGACGGCTCCAAGCGCAGCGCGCACGGCAATGCCTACTTCACCGGCTTCGGCAAAACCAAGCGCATCGTATTTTTTGACACGCTGCTATCCCGCTTGTCTGCCAGCGAGATTGAGGCTGTGCTGGCACATGAATTGGGGCACTTCAAACGTCACCATGTACTGAAACGCATCGTGTTCAGCTTTGCCCTGAGCTTGGGATTCCTGTGGCTGCTGGCGCAACTGATGCAGGCCGAGTGGCTTTATCAGGGCTTGGGGGTTGCCATGCCCGCTACCACTTTGGCTACTGCGCTGGCTCTGCTGCTGTTCTTTATGGTGATGCCGGTATTCAGCTTTTTGCTGCACCCGCTGCTGAGCCACACCTCGCGCCAGCACGAATTCGAGGCGGATGAATATGCCGCTCAGCAAACCGATGCCCACGATCTGGTCAGCGCACTGGTAAAAATGTATCAGGACAACGCCGCAACACTGACACCCGATCCGCTGTATTCTATGTTTTACGATTCGCACCCGCCTGCGCTGTTGCGTATCGCCCGTCTGAAAACTTTGTAAGGAGTTTATCCATGATAAAATTTGTCACTCTATTTTTGATACTGTGCGGCTCTGCTCAAGCCGCGCCCTTTCCAGATGGTGATGCCAAGACGGGGAAAAAAATATTCGACCAGTACCAATGCAACCGCTGCCATATGGCCAGGATGGGTGGCGATGGCAGCGCCATTTTCACGCGCCCCGATCGCTTCGTGTCCAGCCCGGAAAAAATGATACCGCGCATCAAAATATGCTCCGGCATTGTGGGTGCCAATCTTTCCCCGCAGGAAGAGCAACACCTTGCCGCCTACCTCAACCAGCAGTACTACAAATTCAAGTGAGCGCCATGGCAACCACCCACAATTTAACAGTCAAGCAATGCAAACCGTGTGCCGCAGGAACGCCACCGCTGTCGCAGGAAGAAGCCAACAAGCTGATTCAGCAGCTCGACAACTGGATGCAATACGACCACCTCATCGGCAAAACCTTCGAATTCAAAAACTATTACCAGACCATGGCGTTCGTTAATGCAGTGGCATGGCTGTCCCACCGCGAAGACCACCACCCTGAATTGACAGTGGGCTACAACAAATGCCATGTGGAATACACCACACATGCCGTTAACGGCCTGTCGGAGAACGATTTCATTTGCGCCGCCAAGGTGGATGCCTTGCTCAAAATTTGAATCACCCTAATTTGCAATCATTGGGTTATCCAAATAAATGGCAGATGGCTTCGTCATAATGCAAACCCTCCCCCCAACCCTCTCCCCAAGAGAGAGGGGGCTTTTATCGCCTCTCCCTTGGGGAGAGGCTGACGCACGCCAGTGCGGCGGGGGAGGGAGTGCTTGTCATGAATTAAGTAAACACCAATAGTTACAAATTGGAAACAACTATTCATGGCCAAGTGGTCGCCGCCTTCAGCCGCAAATATCTGGTTGAACTGGTCGATGGTGAATTGCTACCATGTCTGACGCGCGGGAAAAAAAGCGAGGTGGCATGCGGCGATATTGTCGAAATTCAGCGCGCCGGCGACGCGCAAGGCGTCATTGAAAAAATATCGCCACGAGAATCCCTGCTCTACCGTTCCGACGCCTACCGCCAGAAACTCATTGCCGCCAACATCACCCAGATCATAGTGGTAGTGGCCAGCGAACCTGCCTTCAGCGACGAACTGCTGGCGCGCTGCCTCGTTGCCGCGCACGATCAGCAACTGGCCGCACTCATCGTGCTGAACAAATGCGATCTGCTGGCACAAGCAGCAAGTGTGCGCACCCAACTACTACCCTACCTCGCCATCGGCTATCGCATACTGGAACTGTCTGCCAAAAACAACATCGCTCCCCTGCGCCCCTTCCTGCAAGGACACAGCAGCGTACTGGTGGGTCAATCCGGCATGGGTAAATCTACCCTGATCAACGCCTTGCTGCCGGAGGCGCACGCAGCCACGCGCGAAATTTCCAGTGCACTTAATTCAGGCAAGCACACTACCACCCACGCACGTCTGTATCACCTGAACGCAAACAGCCATCTGATTGATTGCCCCGGCGTGCAGGCATTCGGGCTGCATCACCTGGACTTTGGCGAGATTGAAGAAGGCTTTGTGGAGTTCGCGCCGTATCGCGGTCTGTGCCACTTCAACAACTGCCACCATATACACGAACCGGGGTGCGCGCTGAAACAAGCGGCAGAAGCAGGAAAGATAGACGCGCGCAGGTTGAAACTGTTTCAGACTATCAGTCACGGCGGTTTCTGACCTGCTTGCCACGGGTAAATTTTATGCGGCTATTCGTGGCCTGGCCCATAAGGGAAGCTGCAAATACCGCTGCACGATATAATAGCAGCGCATTAACCCGTTTTGTATGGACGCACCAGTGATTCCATTTCTAAATTGAAAGCGCACCCTACATGATTATTGTTGCTTGCCTATCCGGTTGTCACCCACACCCGCTAGATGTAGGGGGTTTCTATTCGTCCGAGTAAAATTCTGCTTTCCATCGTTCCCACGCTCTGCGTGGGAATGCAGCTTTGTGCCGCTCC
>JANPNS010000377.1:0-6837 GCA_031427575.1 Gallionellaceae bacterium | reverse complement strand
CGTAGGCGAGGCTCTCGTACTGATAAGGAATGGAATCGACGTCGCTCGTGGCACGTAGGATGAGCACGGAGCGATCCTTTTCAACCGTCAGTTGATCCAACGGAATGTTGACGGGCGGCTCGAAACCATCGAGCGCCTGGGCAACCTCGCGGGAAAATGGCGCGATGAATCGCGCCCCTACGATATTGCACTATTGATAGAGAAATGGAATAACATATGCGCTACGCAATCGTTGTCGAAAAAGCAGAAAACAATTATTCGGCCTACGTCCCGGACTTGCCTGGATGCGTCGCTACCGGCTTCACCGTCGAAGAAACAGAACGTGAAATGCGTGAGGCAATCGGATTTCACATCGAGGGGCTTATCGAAGATGGTTTGCCCGTCCCACAACCTGCAAGCATCGTCGAGTACCTTGAGATCGCTACCTAACCCTACCATAAGGACTTCCCTGCCAACCCCATTTGCTAAAAAGACATAATTCCCCCCACTCGCCCCTGTTCAGGGCAAATAAAATCATCACTGCGTATCGCGATGCGCCGTCACAAGAACAGACTGCATTTCCATAATCGGCCTTGTTGGACATCCCTCGTCCGGGCCATGATATAAACCGCTCCGCCTGCTCTCACTCATTCATCGGGCTTGCCACCCTCACGGAGATCAACCGGGAGAGCTGTTGGCGCCCATCAGGTTATTCCATTTCCAGATAGAAACGCCCATAATTTTTTTACCTACCGTTCGCCCTGAGCCAAGTAAGCCCCGCATACGCGGGGCAAGGCGTGAGCAGGAAACAGATTTTCTTGCCGTTTGGTTGCTGTTTGGCCATTTTTAATATTTTATATCTTGTTGATTAATATGGATATAAAAAGCTTTTTCTTGAGAGCATATCGAAGGGGGCCAGGATGGTTCGACAAGGCCTTTAGTCCTGAGCGTAGCCGAATGGTCACCACGAACGGGTTGGATTGTTATCGTTTCTATCTGGAAATGGAATTACACAAAATCTTGTACACCCTCTTGCGAATTGGAATCAGTGGTGATGGCCGCCCGCGCCATGTGTATGCCCATGCGCCAACTCTTCAGCCGTAGCAGCGCGCACATCCGTGACCACCCCGACAAAACTCAGCGTCTTGCCAGCCAGCGGGTGGTTTCCATCCACCGTCACTTCGGTGTCGGTGACATCGACCACGGTATAGAGCGAATAGTCGTCATCGTCACCCCCCTCCACACCGCCTTCGAACTGCATGCCGATGGCGATTTCATCCGGAAATAGATTGCGCGGCTCTACGCGCACCAACTCATGCTCATATTCGCCGAATGCATCATCCGGTTCTATCGTTATGGCGCATTTCACACCTACATCCTTGCCGTGCAGTGCTTCCTCTACTGTGGGGAAGATACCGTCATAGCCGCCGTGCAGGTAGCTGACAGGCTCCTCGGTTCTTTCCAGCAGCGTGCCATTTGCGTCGGACAGGTCGTAGCTCAGCGACACGACGGTATCTTTTGCGATTTTCATTTCATTTCCTTTACCAGATTAAGAATTTCATCAGCATGGCCGTGAGCTTGAACACCGTACAGGGCGTGGCGCAATTTCCCAAGCTTGTCGATAACAAAGGTGGAGCGCTGAACCGAAACCTTTTTATGACCATCCACTTCCTTGTCGTAAAGCACACCATATTTTTTGCAAACTCTGGATTCCGTATCAGAAAGCAGCAACACCGAAAGTCCGTACTTGTCCCGGAAAGTGGCGTGGCTCAGGCATTCGTCGCGGCTTACTCCTATCACTTGGGTATCAAGACTTTCGAAATCGTCGTCCCGCTTCGAGAATTCGTTCGCCTCCATGGTACAGCCGGGCGTGTCATCTTTCGGATAAAAATAAAGAACAATGTTCTTCTTGCCGCGCAGCGCAGCCAAACTGAACATTTCCATGTCCGAATCGGGCAATTCAAATTGCGGCGCTTCCATTCCAGCTTGTAACAACATGTATGCACTCCTCCTGCGCAGTATTTTAACTTAATTCATTTGGTGCGAAAGAATTTTTGTGGTGCGCTCACGAGCGTTATAATTGCCCGATGAAAAGCAAGCATCAAATTCCCGGCGGAATGACGGTAACGAAGTTCATGCGCGATTACTGGCAAAAGCAGCCGCTGCTGATACGCCAGGCATTCCCGCAGTTCAACGGCCTGCTCAAGTCGCAGCAATTGATCACCATGGCCTGCACCGAGGACGCCCAGACACGCATGGTGACGCAGCATCGCGGCCAATGGCAGTTGCAGCATGGCCCGTTCGAAACTGCCCAATTCAATAAGCTCGGCAAGAGCAAGTGGACGGTGCTGGTGCAGGGGGTTAACCACATCCTCCCCGCTGCGGCCGAGTTGCTCAAACATTTCAGCTTCATACCCCATGCACGGCTGGATGACCTGATGGTGAGCTATGCTTCCAAAGGGGGCGGAGTAGGTCCGCATTTTGACTCCTACGACGTATTCTTGTTGCAGGGCTCCGGACACAGGCGCTGGCAGATTTCTGCGCAACATGATCGCACCCTGGTTGAAGGCGCGCCGCTGAAAATTCTGCAGCACTTCGAGCCAGAACAGGAGTGGGTGCTGGCGCCAGGCGACATGCTCTACCTGCCACCACATTATGCCCACAATGGTATCGCCGAGGACAACTGCATGACCTATTCCATCGGTTTTCGTGCCCCGACCCATCAGGAATTGGTGGAACAATTTCTGGTGTATTTGCAGGATCGCGTTAGTCTGGATGGGATGTACGCCGACCCGGATCTCAAGGCACAGAAGCACCCTTCTGAAATCAGCCCGGACATGCTGCATCAAGTGGAAAAAATCGTCCAGCAGGTGCAATGGGGCAAGCGAGATATTGCCGATTTCCTGGGTTGCTATCTTAGCGAGCCCAAGCCGCACATTTTCTTTGAGCCACCCGCTAAACCCTACAGCCGCATGCGTTTCGAACAGGCAGTAAAAACTCGTGGGCTGGCGCTGGCGCTGCAATCGCAGATGCTGTGCCATAACAGCACGGTGTTTATCAATGGCGCAGCACACACGGTCGGCAAAGACAGCTATAGGGCGCTGCGTACCCTGGCCGATGCGCGCCAGATTGATTGCGCGCTTGAGCTGCCGCCGGAAGCGCTTGCCCTGCTTTACCAGTGGTACACAGACGGCTATATTATATTTGTCACAAACTCTCTAAAGTCCATGACCTCATGAATAACGATCTGCAACACACCCCCTTAAACGGCATGGCAGAGTACATTGCCGCGCTGGATACCTTGTGCGGCCTGGCGCAGCGCAGCCTGTTTATTTTTGAAAAGAATTTCGGGGAGGCCGGCTTCAATTCTTCGGCCCGACACGATGTCCTGCGCCACTTCCTGCTCGCCAGTCCGGTCAGCCGCCTGCACCTGTTGGCACACGACACACGCGCGGCAACACAAAATTGCCCGCGCCTGATGCTACTGTTACGGCAATTCAGCCACAAAATGCACATTTTCCAGACGCCCCAGCATCTGCTCCACCTGTCGGAACCCTTTGCCGTGGCTGATGAATCCCATTATGTGCGGCGCTTCCATTTTGACGACCCGCGCGGCCTGTTGGCCAGCAACGACCCGGAACATTCGCGTGCTTTCAAGGCTCAATTCGAGGAAATGTGGGCAGCCTCACGTTCAGGCATCACTGCCACCACACTGGGTTTGTAAAAATTTGTATTATGTTCTGGAATTATTTTCCTAAATTGGCTAGAATGATGCGCCTTCGCTGTAGCTTCTGTTGCAGCGGGCTGAACTCTCCGATTTTTTTGTAACTTTTATTTGTGAAGGATTATAGTAAATGAAACGTACTGCTCTGCTTGCTGCCTTGTTGGCCCTGTCCCTCACCGCTTGTGGCGATAAGCCAGCCGAAGCGCCTGTTACTCCGGTTGCTGCTCCTGCTGTTACAGCTGCACCTTCTGTTGAAGCTGCTTCTGCTCCAGCAGCGATGGACACAATGAAGAAGTAATGGTTGTTCTTGTTGCACAAAAAAAGCCGACGTAAGTCGGCTTTTTTTGCTTTCAATTCCTAAACTATCTCACGCCACGCCAACCCCTCGTCCTGCGTCGCCACAGCAACCCACTCCTCCTTGCAATTGAGTGCTGCACTCAGCGCACTGACTGCCAACTCCGGCGTATTATTTCTGCGACTCAGGTGCGCCGCCACAATGTGCTGCAAGCGGCTATTGTCCAATCGTGCCAATAGCGCGCCCGAATCCGCATTATTCAGATGGCCGAGTCGCCCGCCAACGCGCTGCTTCAGGCTTAATGGATAATCACCGTTGGCCAGCATGGCAACATCATGGTTACATTCCAGCACCAGCGCGTCACAACCGCTCAGCATCGCCTCAATGTGCTTGGTTGAGCAGCCGGTATCGGTCAGCACTCCCAGCCGCTTTACCCCATCGCTGAACACATACTGCACTGGCTCCGCCGCATCGTGTGGCACCAGGTAAGGCTGCACCTCTAACTCGCCCACGGCAAAGGCAGAACAGGGATCAATTTCCGTCACATCCGGCAAACCGGCCAGCGCTTTGTTGTGTGCCTGGCGCGTGCCGTGCGTCAACCATACCGGAATGGCATATTTGCGCGCCAACCGCGCGACCCCGGAAATGTGGTCGCCATGTTCATGCGTCACTACGATGCCGCTGAGATTGTTTGCAGTCAGGCCGAGGCGAGCCAAACGCGCACTGGTTTCATTCAGGGAAAATCCGCAGTCCATCAGCACACAACTGGCGCCAAGCTGCACTACCAGTGCATTTCCATCGCTGCCGCTGCCCAGTGAAGCGAAACGCATGGTTTACCCCAAGCAATCCGTTAGAGCCAAGCCCATTCCTTCCCCCTTGCAGGGGGAAGGTTAGGATGGGGGTAAATACAGTGGAACGATAAAGTTTCCACCCCCTCCCCAACCCTCCCCCTGCAAGGGGGAGGAAACGTTTTGTCATATGGGCACCTCTAAAAATCCAAACTCCGTCGCGATACTGCGTCGCATGGCTTAGGATTTTGAATTTTTAGAGGTGCCCATATTGATTATCTGGATTTATGATAATTATTTGATCAACTGTTTATACAACAACTCAATAATAAGCTGTGCGGTCTGATCCCTGCCGCCCTCCATGTTGAGCGCATTCACTTCGCACACCGCATTACTCTCCCGTACTGTCACCTGATATCGTGCTGGCCCTGCGCCCGTGGCCGCAGCAGGCTTGGAGCTTTCGTCTGTGCGCCAGAATTTCAGGCGCTCGAGCAAGCTCTTTTTCTGTTCAGTTTCCTTGGGTGCACGCACAAAGTATACGCCGTTAGCCCGATCCAGATCTTCTGCCACCATGTGTGCCTGCTCCAGCGCCAGACCCACCTTGCGCCAGCTTTTATCGAATGGCTCGCTCAACAAAATGCTCTTGCCGCCACCCTCAATCTCTTGCAGCTTGGGCGCACTGGGCACTCCCGGTACGGATTCGGTGGAGGCAGTCAGCGTCGCTTGAGCTGCCGAGCCGCCGCCCAGCTTGACCATCAGCAATTGCAACATGCCCGCTTCCATCTCCGGATCATGTCCGCGCGAACGCCAGGTGTAGCCGTTCTTGTCGGCATTCTGCACTTCTTCCATACCGCGATGGCTGATGTAAATTTCCGTGCTGTTACCATCCTTGCTGCGTTCCAAGCGAGTTCGATACATATCCTTTTCGTCGGACGAATACACTTTATCAAATACTTTGCCGATAACGCTGCGTAATTTTCCCTGCGGAATCTTGGCGCGGTTTTCCTGCCAATCGGTCTCCATCAGCCCCGCCTCAGGATTATCAGCCTGGACGATAAAACCATTTTCCTGCCAGAACGCCTTAACCACGGGCCAAACGCTCTCCGCCCGCTCCTCTACAACCAGCCAGCGCTGCGGCCCGTTGCGCTCCAGATGCACTTTCTTTGAATCCGGCAGCACGTTGTTGACCACAGGGGGTTGCGATGCCGCAACCCCTCCTTTGCTGTAGTCGGAATAAACCGCCACGACTTCGCCGCCGTTCTCCGGAATCGTATAGCGATCCCCCGCTTCAGGCGTAGTCAAGTCGGGTGGCACATCCAGCGGTGCCACCTTGACCGTACCAGACTTGTAATCAACACGTTTGCTCTCAAGGCCATCTGTGCCGCATCCGGTCAAAGTTAACAGGAAAAATATCAATACAATATGGGGTAGTGTTCTCATGCAATCCTTAAACCCAAATAATCCATTAGAAAACTCAACATGCTCTCCCCCTTTGCAAAAGGGGGGAATGCCCCGCTATACCCGAACTTACGTCTAACGAACAATCCGGGTTAAAAATTATTTCCCTAATGAATTACTCCTGCTTGTCGCATGGCCTGCTCCACCACACCTTGCGCGGCATCAGACAGCGGCGTGAGCGGCAAACGCAACACATTCTTCATTTTTCCCATGCGCGCCACAGCCCATTTGACCGGGATCGGATTGGCCTCGACGAATAAATGGCGATGCAAGCCGAGCAAGCGGAAATTAATCTCGCACGCTTTGGCCACTTCACCGTTTAAAACAGCGGCACACATCTCATGCATCAATTTTGGTGCGACATTGGCAGTAACCGAGATCGACCCGTGCGCGCCCAGCAACATCAACGCCAGCGAGCTCGCGTCATCACCGCTGTACACGGCGAAATCCCCGTGAGCGCGCTTCAATAAAGCCGCGCGCTGCAACAGATCGCTGCCGCGCTCAATGTCACCAGTGGCATCCTTGATGCCGACGATATTGGGAATCTGCGCCAGACGCAGCACGGTATCGTTATTCATGTCGGCGCAGGTGCG